>DFZI01000055.1 GCA_002383665.1 Dehalococcoidia bacterium UBA4060 | reverse complement strand
CCAACACGTCTGGACTTAACCTGAAGTGTGGGAGTTACATTTTTTATAGCTTGCTCAAAGACGGCAAGCGGTTCGGTTTTCATCTGCTTGCCGATGCGGTCAAACGAATCATAAACAATGCCTTGGGCCACAGATTTTTTCCCCTTGCTCATTACCTTATTAATAAAGCGCGCCACAACAGCGCTCCCGTATTGGGGATCAGGGCTGACCGTGTGGCTCGTAAATTTTGCTCGCCTCGACATATTATTTCTCCGTCTTAATTAGCTGCTGGATGCCGCCGCTTGCGTCTTGGAACGCTTGGCGCCGTATTTGCTCCGGCCTTGCTTGCGCTTTTCTACGCCTGCCGCATCAAGCGTTCCACGGATAATATGGTATCGAACGCCGGGCAGGTCCTTGACCCTGCCTCCGCGGATAAGCACTACCGAGTGTTCCTGCAAATTATGCCCTTCACCTGGTATGTATGCCGTTACCTCGATATGGTTTGTCAGCCTGACACGGGCGATTTTACGTAAGGCAGAGTTAGGCTTCTTGGGTGTCATCGTTTTAACCTGAACACAAACGCCCCGCTTCTGGGGTGAGCAAACGCCCTTCCGCGTCTTGTTTTTCAAGGCGTTATATATCACCTGCAGCGCAGGAGCTTTGGTCTTCCCGGTCATCTTGCGGCGACCTTTCCTGACCAGTTGGTTTACCGTCGGCATACTATTCTCTTCCTCAAATTTTATTCTCTCAATTTTCGGCAAATAAAAAACCACCCAGTTGTTCCCGGGTTACATCCCCGATCCGGCCCACATCCCGGGTCAACCAGCCGGCTTATTAATTATCGAGGCCACGTCAAACAGGCGCTAAACCTGTACATATTAGCGCAAGTTTACAACAAATGGAAATATTATCATAGGATTTCAATTCCTGTCAACACGCACTACCTGACTGGACAGGCGGTTAAATAACCGCGGGCAGGTCAATGATAAAGGTCGCTCCTTTGCCGGGATTGCTTTCCACATAGATATTCCCACCGTGCTCGCTGATAATGCCGTAACAAATGCTCAGGCCGAGGCCTGTGCCCTCGCCAACCTGTTTGGTAGTATAAAAAGGGTCAAAGATACGGCCTATGTTATCCTTGGGTATGCCCGGCCCATCATCTGCAATGTAAATCCTGATTCTGCCGTCATCCTGGATGGTCGTGAGCTTAAGCGTGCCTTTCTTGTTGGACTGGTACATGAAATACTCTGCATTTAAAATGATATTGAGCAATGCCTGCTGCAACTGAGACACATCACCGGATATGGCCGGCAGGTCCTCAGCCAGATTAAGCAGCACCGTGATATTTTCTGCTGCCATCTGGCTATGCCTCAACCTCAGCGCACTCTCGATTATATCATTGATGAAAACGGTCTGTTTCCCCGACATGCTGCCACGGGCGAAGAGCAGAAAGTCCTTAATCACATCTGCTGCACGCTTACCCTCGTTATAAATGGAACTGATATCATTCCTGATCTCGGAGGGGACGTTGGGATTCTGGAGCAAAAGGTAGGCAAATCCCATTACGGCTGTCAGCGGGTTGTTGACTTCATGTGCCAAGCCGGCAGCCATCGCACTCAGCGACGCCAGCCTGTCGGACCGCATTAACCGTTCTGTCATTATTTTCTGCTGAGTAATATCACGGGCTATACCCAGAATGCCGATAGCCTGGCCGTCACGGCTGCGCATGATGCCCATCTTTACCTCTGCCCAGCCCGTAAAGCCGTCCGGATGTCTGAATGCCAATTCAAATACCTGTGTCTTCGAAGGATGCTCTAAAAGTAAGTGAATGGCTTTTTTCACCCGGTCTGCATCTGCCTGTAATAATCCCAGCGTATCAGCAGTCAGCCTACCCTCACGTTGCATGTTTATTATTGTTTCAGCGGTCTGGCCTATCACATAGCGCACTGAGGGGCTAAGATATGTTATCCCCAGCTGCATATCTGTGGTAATTATTACATCCATAGAGTTATCTGCGATCAGGCGATATCGTTCCTCACTTTGTTCCATAACAGGACCACCCATCTTGAATGCTGCTTCGGCTTTTTTACTCTCGGTGACATCCCTGCCGATGCCGAAGAACACCCTGCGTTCTCCTCTCTGCAAAGGTGTTATCGCCAATTCCAGCACCTTGATCTTGCCCCAGACATAGTAATCACGCTCCATCAAACAGCCAGACTGGCCAGCGGCTGAGCGGTATTTTTCATACCACTCATCGTCCAGATAGGGTGGCAGGGTATCCCTGACATTCATGGTCAGCAGCTCTGCATGAGAGCATTCCAGAAATGACAGGGCAGCATCATTGCCATCAATATAATTGCCGCCCTCATCAACCACCAGCATCGGCTCCGATGTACTCTCAAACAGCGCCTTATAGCAACTTTCACCTTCAATACGGGCACATCTGTCCCGTATGCGCACTAAAACCGGCCCCACCGCTGCCGCCATGGCTTCGACAGCATCACGCGCGGGATAGGATATCCCGGATGTTTCGTGAGAGGCAAGAATCAACAAAGCCACCAACTCCTGTTTGAAATTAATCGGGATAAATCCCACGGCTTTGATACCTTCTAAGGCCATCCTTTCAGGCAATACCCGGTCCGTTTCATCGATGTCTAGATAAAGAGGATACTCCGTGTTGATCACGCGCATTAACGACATCTCTTTGGCATATCGCATGAATCCGTCCTGCAATTCCGGTGAAAGCCCGCTGGCATATGCCGGCACAAGGTTTACGGTCTTATCATCGGGCAGGCAGATAACCCCGCAGTCCATGCCTGCCATCCTGATGGCCCTGTCCAGACAGAGACGCAACGCTTCATCGAAATCATCGACCTGATTCAAAGTCCGGATCAGGTCGATCTGCTCGCACAGTTTCTCCATGGCTAATTTCCTTTCCTCTGCCTCCTGTTTAAGGTGCTCATTCATTGCCATGAGATAGGCACCCCGATCTTCTATCTGCCTGAGCAGGCCTAATCTCTGTGTGCGTATCTCTTCTTTCAAACCCGTATGCTCCAGCATCATCTGTAGCTGGCCCCTGACACTTTCAATCATGGATATTGTGCAGGGCTGTATATCATCCTTAACATTGGCTACCTGAATAAAACCCTGAATATATTCTTCCTGCTTAAGCGGTATAAATGCCATGGAGCAGAAACCGTATGAATTCGAGTCGTCAACAACTACCTTTCTGAGTATGCCCGTCAGTCTATGTTCACAATCTTTAATATCCCTCAGGTAAATAGATCCTGCGCCAGTGTGATATTCATCGCCCAACTCATCCCCATCCTTAAACAGACTGCTGATCTCGGCGGCAGACAGTACCCTGTTGGAACCCCACAGGCCCGCCCTGTTATCGCTGTCTGCCTTGAAAATCCGGTCCTGCATCCCATCAACAAAAATCAGCTTGACTGAAGAGCAATCGCTGTAATCTTTGAGTACGCCCGCAATACCATCCAGCAACGGCTGTATCTCAGTATGCATAACGGAAACAGCATATAAAGCATGGGTAAGGCTATCGCAGCGCTCCGTTTTGCTGCCGGTGACATCCTCGATAATGAGCCCCATCCCATCATAGTCGCCTGACTTATTCTTCCGGGGTATAAGGCTAAGATTCCAGACACGCTCACCTACTTTGCTGGAATTGATTGCCAGCCTTTCTGCCGTGAACCTGCTCCCGGACTCCTTAACCTGCTGAAAAAGGCTTTTGAAACTGCTTTTTTGCTCCCTTGCACGCCACAACTGGTTTTCGTGCAGCTTTTTCCCTTTAAGTA
>DFZI01000014.1:9054-18419 GCA_002383665.1 Dehalococcoidia bacterium UBA4060 | reverse complement strand
TATGAGATAGGCGGCCGCACCATCTGGGGGGCGACCGCCTGGATACTGAGCAGGTTCTTCGAAATTATCAGGCCTTTAGGTGTCGAATAGCGGGAATATTAGCTTTTTCCTGTTTTGGCCTCGATTTTTTCAGGTTCGCTCTTGGCCTTGATTTTAATCGTCTTGGGTTTGACCTCTTCCGCCTTGGGTATTTCGAGTGTCAATACGCCATTGGACATCGTCGCTTCGGCTTTGTCTACCTTTAAGCCTGTAGGGAGCGCGATAGTACGGGTGAACGTGCCATAATAACGCTCCTTGCGGACAAAATTTTCATCCTTAACTTCCTTCTGCGATTCGGTAGTGCCTTTAATCGTTACCGAGTTGGCAGTGATATTGATGTCAATATCCTCGGGTTTTACACCGGGCATGGAAGCCTTAATGCCTACCTTATCCGCATCCTCATAGATATCCACGGCCGGGGCCACAGTGCCTTCTTCCAGCTCTAAACTCCTGGGCATCCTGACGAAGCTGTCGGAAAACAGCTTATCCATCGCCTGTCGCAAAGTTACGAGCTCCTGGAAAGGTTCCCATCTTACAATGTCCGTATCCATTTTTCATACCTCCTTTTTTATTATTGTTGAGTGTCTTCCACTCAACTGATTAATATTTTACAAAGTATAACAAAATTTGTCAAATCTCATTATTAATAATATTATATAGTATATAAAATAATTTAGCATTATTGACACATGAAATTGATGCACGTATAATTTGCCCGAAGGTGAATCTATGGCAGAGAAGGATTACTACAGCATACTGGGCGTGCCGCGTGGGGCGCCTGACAAAGATATAAAAGCAGCTTACCGTAAACTGGCTCGCAAGTACCATCCGGATGTAAACCCCGGCGATAAGTCAGCTGAGGCCAAGTTCAAGGAGGTTAATGAGGCCTACGAAGTTCTCTCCGATCCGGAAAAGCGAAAGAAGTATGACCAGTATGGGTCTGATTTTGAGAATGCCGAGGCTTTTGCTCGTGCGCGTCAGCAGGCAAGGCAGCAGTACACCGGGTATGGTGGACGAGGCAGCCCCTTTACGACCTTTGAAACATCTGATATGGGTGATCTCAATGAGGTGTTAGAGAACTTGTTCAAGGGATTCGGGGGCGCGACTGGCACAAGGACGGGTGCACGCAGAGCCGCACGTCGTGGTGAAGATATTCAACACCCGGTAGAGGTAAGCCTGGAGGAAGCATTTAACGGCACCAGGCGGGTGCTGGACCTTCAGACTGAGGTTGTTTGTCCGAGCTGTCAGGGTACGGGCAGAGTCAGGAATGGCATATGCCAGCAATGCGGTGGTCAGGGTAGAACCGTCAAACCAAGGCGGCTGGAGGTAAAGATACCTGCTGGTGTGAGAGATGGATCCAGGGTCAGGGTGGCGGGTGAAGGCAACCCGGGAGTAGGCGGGCCTAACGGAGACCTGTACCTGGTGATAAAGGTAGCTCCTCATCCCCTATTTAAACGTGAGGGTGATGATCTGATCGTGGATGTACCCGTCCCCCTTAGCACGGCGATACTGGGGGGCGAGGTACAGGTGCCGACACTTAAAGGGAGCAAGCTGGCTCTGAAAATACCACCGGAAACACAGAATGGTAAAGTCTTTAGGTTAGCGAGGCAGGGCATGCCCAGACTCAATGATACAGCCCGAGGCGATATACTGGCCAGGGTTTCGGTGGTTTTACCCGTCAATTTAAGCGAGAAGGAGCGAAGGCTCTTCGAGCAGTTCAGGGCTATGAGGCCGAACTGATATTGAAGTAATATTTGCGAGGTGATATGATAAAATGCCCCGGGAGAAAGAGGAACCAAGATATGTTATAAGCGTGGCCGCTCGGATACTGGGGTGTGAGATTCATACTCTGCGGTATTACGAGAAGCTTGGCTTAGTCCATCCCTATCGCTCTGAGGGGAATATACGCTATTACTCGGAATCGGATATTGAAAAGCTGAGGCATATAAAAGTGCTCATGGATGACATGGGCATCAATATGGCCGGAGTGGAAGTTATTGTCAGGCTCTGCGAGCAGATCGTTGAGTTGCAGAACAGGATACATGATCTGGAAGCTGACTTGAAAGAATACAACATCACGGATAAAAATAAAAAATAGATCAAAATCAGGAGGGTATAATGGCTGAAAACAAAACAGACATCGCACCTGCAAGCTGGCAGGTAACCGCAACAACTATTAAATGCGATCTTGTCAACGAGTATGTGACCATCATGGTCAATCGTGATTGGTCATGCAAGTGCGCATGGTGGGCCAGGAATAAGAAGATAGCAGAAGAAAACCCCAAGCAAAAGTTCTCCAAAGAAATTAAGGCCAAGATCGGTAAATGCCAGGGGCCGGATTGCCAGTTTGTTATCGGCTACCGTGATAAATTGATCGGGGAAGAGATAGCCATTAAAAAATAACGGATGAGACAGGAAAGATTTACAGAGCAAGCACAGGAGGTGCTGGGAGCTTCCCAGCAGTTGGTCGGCCGTTATCGTAACTCGATGTGGGATGTCGAACATATTTTCCTTGCTCTGCTGGAGCAAGAAAACGGCCTGGCGGCTGATATACTCAAGCACCTGAATGTCAATCTTACTGCGATGAAAAAGCGCGTGAGCGATACGCTGAACGGATATCCTAAGATTGCTGACCAGCCGCGTAGCGCCATAGGTGGTATCCAGATTTATCCTACACCTCGTGTGGCTCAGGTGTTGCAGGCCGCTATCGGGGAAGCCAACCGCCTCAACGACGAATATGTTGGTGTAGAGCATCTGCTGATTGCCATAGCCAGCGAAGCTGCCGGTGACTCTGTGAATATACTTAAGGAGTTCGATGTCGACCAGGAGAAGATTTACCAATCACTGCTGAATATACGCGGTGGCCATCGTGTGGATGATCCCCGTGCCGAGACCAGGTATCGGTCGCTGGAAAAATATGGTCGTGACCTCACCGAGCTGGCGCGTCAGGGCAAGCTTGATCCCGTTATTGGGCGTGAAGATGAGATCAAGCGTGTCATGCAGGTATTGATAAGGCGTACCAAGAATAACCCGGTGTTGATCGGTGAGGCGGGTGTGGGAAAGACAGCCATAGCTGAAGGTTTGGCGCTCAAGATAGTCTCGGGAGATGCGCCGGACTCGCTGAAAAACCGCAAAGTGATCGCGCTGGATATGGGTGCCCTGGTGGCAGGCAGCAAGTTTCGTGGTGAGTTTGAGGAAAGACTCAAAGCCGTGATGGACGAGGTGCGCCAAGCGCGGGGTGAAGTTATACTTTTTATAGATGAGATGCACACGGTGGTGGGAGCAGGAGCAGCGGAAGGCGCCATTGATGCCAGCAATATGCTGAAACCGGCGCTGGCCAGGGGTGAGTTGCAGTGTGTCGGGGCCACTACCCTGGATGAATACCGCAAGCATATTGAGCCGGACAAGGCGCTTGAGCGCAGATTGCAGCCGGTCTTTGTGGGTGAGCCCAGCGTGGAAGCAACTATACAGATGCTAAAGGGTCTGCGTCCGAGGTATGAGGCCCACCATAAAGTAACAATAACCGATTCAGCTATTGAGGCGGCTGTCAAGCTGAGCAAACGATATATTACCGAGCGCTTCTTACCAGATAAGGCCATCGACCTCTTGGATGAGGCGGCCAGTAAGGTGCGGATCGATATGGAAAGTGCACCTCCCGATGTAAAACAGATGGAACAGAAGGTGCAGCAGCTTCTGGAGGAAGAGACTGCTGCTTCGCAGCGCTCGGAGTACGAAAAGGCTGCTGAGATCAAGGCCGAAAGGTTGCATATGGAAGAGGAGTGTAAAAGGGCCAGAGATAAATGGCTTCAGGAAAAGAAGCTGGAAAACGTGGTTGACGAAGATATCATTGCGGAGTTGGTATCCAGGCAGACCGGCATACCGTTGCCCAATATGAAAGAGAGCGAGTCTGAGAAGCTGCTTCACATGGAGGAGCGGCTTCATGAGCGCATCGTTAACCAGGATGAGGCTATAGCTGCCATTTCCGAAGCGGTGAGAAGAGGGCGGGCCGGTTTGAAAGACCCGAAGCGTCCTATCGGCAGCTTCATCTTCCTCGGCCCCACGGGTGTGGGCAAGACGGAGGTGGCAAGGGCTCTTGCCCAATTCCTCTTCGATGATGAGGATGCTATGATCCGCATCGACATGTCCGAATACCAGCAGGAGCATACTGTCTCCCGTCTCATCGGCGCACCTCCGGGCTATGTTGGATATGAGGAGGCAGGGCAACTTACCGAAGCTGTACGGAGGCGTCCTTTCCGGGTGGTCCTTTTTGATGAGATTGAGAAAGCACATCCTGACGTCTTCAATACGCTATTGCAGATTCTTGAAGACGGGAGGCTTACCGATGGGCATGGGCGGACAGTCAGCTTCAAAGAGACCGTCATCATCATGACCAGTAACCTGGGCATGCATGAATTCAATCAGCATGCGCGTAAGAGCATTGGGTTCAATATGCCGCAGGCCAAAGAGGAAAAGCAGGAGTGGGAGCAGCTTAAATCTGTGATTGATGCAGATTTGAAGAAGACCTTCAGGCCAGAATTCCTGAATCGCATCGATGAGATAATTATCTTCCATCCGCTCAGTGAGCAAAACCTCAAGAAGATCATCGACCTGCTGGTAAAAGATGTCGAGAAGTTGCTGTCAGACCGCAACATTGTGCTACAACTTACCGATGAGGCCAGAGAATGGGTGTTCCGCAAAGAATACGATCCTGAATATGGTGCCAGACCTCTGCGACGCGCTATCCAGCGTTATATTGAGAATCCGCTTTCCAGCAGGATCATTTCCGGCGAGGTAAGGGATGGAGATACAGTGCTTGTATCAGTTGAAGGAGATAAGCTAACCTTTGTAGTGACCGTGAGCAGTGATACAATAGCAGATACAGGTGAGGGAGAAACTGCTGGCGGGGCTAAAAAGAAAAGAAAAAACAAGATGGCGCGGTAGGTGGCACATAATTTCTTAAGCAGCCTGATTAAAGAAAGGGTTGGCAGCAGGTGGAATTTAGTTCTGTTTGTAGGGTCTTTAGCTGTGACGCTTGCAATTTGTATCCTGGTGGTGATGTGGCGGGGAGAAATTGTTAAATTTTCTGAATATGGCTATATAGGAGTTCTCGTCGTCAGTTTTTTAGCAGCGGTTGTGTCGCTGGTGCCAGTGCCCAGCATATTTATCGTTTTCACGCTGGGCGCGGTACTTAATCCTATACTGGTAGGTCTGACTGCAGGGGTAGGTGAAACACTGGGCAGCATGGTGGTATATGTGACCGGGATGAGCAGTGCGTGGGCTTTCCATGCGCTTGACAGTCAGTCAGTAGAAAAATTCAGAAGCTGGCTTAAGAGCAGGAGAACATTTTCAGTCTTTGCGATGTCTTTTATCTTTAATCCCCTTTTCTACCCGTTCACAGTCATTGCCGGCATGATGCGTTTCGGTTGGTGGCGCTTCATGCTCCCTTGCCTGGCGGGTAAATCCCTCAAGAATATGCTGGTTGCCGTTGCAGGTTTTTATGGAGTGCAGGCCCTGCTCGGTCTTGCAGAAGGAGGGCTACCTTTATGACGAAGATGCCTCCTCCCCGGAGCTGGTATATAGCTCTGCTGCTGGCCATTTTCCTGGGCTGGTTTGGGCTGGACCGTTTTTACATAGGTCGCTATAAAGCGGGCAGGCTGAAGCTGTTTACGCTGGGTGGCCTGGGAGTTTGGTGGCTGCTGGATATCATACTGATAGGCAGCGAATACCGCAGGGACCGCTGGTATCGTCCGCTGATCCACTCATGGAATCCCAAATAACGGCAGCCCGTGATAATCTATTCTGATCTGCTCAAAACCAGTGGAAATAGCTGGCCAGCGCCATAAAGCCTGAAATTATCAGTGCCAGGCCGATCAATACGTTGATGATCTGTGGCGTGACCAGGATAATTATACCGATGATAAAGAGAATGATGCCCATTATCAACGGCACCATAGCAAAGCCTGTGCTGAAAATCATCGTTAAAGCCATGATTATGAAATAAATGCCCACCAGGTAATTCAATATCTTGGGGAAAATGAACACTACGATGCCAAAGATTATGGAGAGGATGCCGGGAAGCAGGCTGCCCGACATAATGCCTGCTATTCCTCCCAGAAGCAGGGCTATGCCCACCAGGTAGTTTAGAATGCGAGGAAAAGCCAGGATAAGTATCCCGAACAATATGGCGATAACGCCTCCCACCAAGCCGAAAACAGGCCATCCCAAGTTTAGCGAAAACATATGCCTTTACCTCCTGTTTTATTTACTATATAGTACTATGACACGATGAATTTTTCAGCAACCCATATAATTACAGGTTGACCATGATATATAACGAAAATGTGGAGCATGAGGTTAAAAGAGAGGTCGCAAAGTTGATAGCTATGGTTTCAATGTATGTGTCAGACTTGACAAACCGGGCTTCTTGGAAATACATTGATAGATACGGCCAACGGTTGATGGGTTAATGCTGTAGACAGGAGGTAGAAAAGATGACACATGCACGGCCATATACGGCATACATTAAGGTCCAGATCACGGTACCTGAACAGGGAGCCGAAAAGGTTTCTGAAAAAGTCCTGGATATCAAAAAGAAAATAGAAGGTCTGCTAAAAAAAGAGCAACTCGAACTCTACGAGGTAATCATTGAAAATATTCAGCAGAGCAGGTAGCGCGTACGGCCTTTATATTTTTTTTAGCATATACAGCCACGATAGGAGCAGATATTGTTTAATGAACCACCCTATATTGGATAGGTGGATAAAATAGCATTAAAGATAACCGTTCTAACTGCCCTCAAACATTTTCAAGAGCCTGAATCAGCATCGGTATCCCAGTAGTTGCCTGTTTGTCAGTTCTGCCACAAGTTATATACGGTTGGCTTCGAACCGAGGATAGGCTATCCGGATATAGATTAAATGGTTCAAATAAATAGCCATTTGGTTCTATGCGCATATCTACCCACATGATATATTCCTCTTCATGGCTGAAATAATCAGGAAGCAGTTAGAGGGTAGCAGGTAGTCACCGCCATATTATTTAGAGATGAGTATAATAACGCTGTCGCATTTCATCACTTACATTGTTGATATACTGCTGATCATCGCCGTAATCAGCAAAAATCCGGGGGCCAGGATCAATCACCTGTGTGCATTTCTGATCACGATATTCTCAGTCTGTAGCCTTTGCTGTGGCATGGCCAACATGGCACATTCCAGTTATGAGGCGATGTATTTCTTCAATGCAGGAGCGATAGGTTTATGTGCTTTCCCCATAGCCGCAATCTGGTTCTATCTGACACTAACCAATCGGGATAAAATACTTCAGCGCAGGGCTGCGCTGATCATATCAGTCCTTATCCCGACCTTCTTTTTAATTTCCCAGTGGACAGGGAACATGATTAATAACACTGCCAGCACATATTGGGGATGGGTAGCGATCTGGTCTCGCTCTATATTCTCCTACTTGTACCTGGTATATGTCATTGCAGCCGTTGGTATTTGTATCTACGCAGTTATGCAGTACGGACGCAACGCACAGACTGATGAACAGAAAAAACAAGCCTGGATGCTGTTCGTAACCGGCACTATTGCCGCCATACTCAGCATTGGCAACGGTGTACTCTATCAGGTATTTGATAAACCACTTTTCCCGCAGATAACCGATGTACTGATCATGATCTGGGCTATCGGCATCGTCTATGCTATCTCTCTGTATAAACTTATGAGCATCACGCCGGCAATGGTGTCCAACCAGATAATGAACATAATGGATGAGGCGATCATGCTGCTGGATAATAAAGGCAAAATCCTCTATGCCAACCGGGCCGCCAACTCACTGTATGAAAACGAGTTGAAAGGCATGCAGTTTTATTCAATGGTCAAAAACAAAAGCCAGGCCACTGAATTATTGGAGGAGACGTGCAAAAAAGGCCTCGGACGCCAGAGGGAAATGGGCTACATGTCGACGACCGGTAATGAAATCCCAGTTCTTGTCTCAGCATCGGCCGTGTATGAATCGCCCGAGAGCGTAGCCGGTTTTGTAGTTTCTGCGATGGATATTTCCGAGCGGAAAAGGGTCAATGAAGAGCTCGTTCTCAGCCATGAGTTGGTGCGCAAGACAAGTCACGATGCCGTTGATACGATAGCCAGAATCATGGAGATGCGTGATCCCTATACAGGTAGCCATCAGTTAAGAGTAGCCGGGCTGGCCATGGCCATTGCCAGGGAGATGAACCTTAGCGATGAGCAGGTAGACCATCTACATATGGCTGCAGCCGTACATGATATCGGCAAGATCAATATAGCGGCTGATATTCTGAATAAACCGGGGGCGCTGAGCAAGTTTGAATTTGATATCATTAAAGCCCATTTGCAGGATGGATACAATATAGTGAGCGGGCTGGATCTGCCCTGCACTATTGCCAAAGCTATCCTGCAGCATCATGAGAGGCTCGACGGTTCAGGCTATCCGTTCGGTTTAAAAAGGGCCGAGATCTTGATTGAAGCCAGGATACTGGCCGTAGCCGACGTAGTCGAAGCTATGGCATCGCACCGACCTTACCGGCCAGCGCTTGGCATAAATAAGGCGCTGGAGGAAATAAAGCTTAACCGGGACAGGCTGTATGACCCTGCTGTTGTGGATACTTGCGTAAGGCTCTTTACAGAAAAGAAGTTCAATTTTTCCTGATAGCCAGATCTTCAGCCGTTCAACAATTTGCAGTCATACGATACGTGATTATGAGAAGCACTGATCTATCCATAATGAATAGCGTATGTTAGATAAATGTTGGTTTTGTCAGCAGTCAGGTGACCTGGTTCTGTGCGGGCATGATAATAGCTTACCAGTAGGACATAATGCTGTCGCTACTTTTTTGTAAGGGATTGTCATTCTTCCCAAGGAAAAGATATCATTTTATTCATGGAAACTGAAGAGGAAGGCGCCCTCAAACCTGTCAAATGGTACAGGGAGCTCAGAAACAGAGAGGAGCGCAATTCAGCCGGCGCATTCCTTGTTGAAGGGCACAGGTCTATCGGCCAGATCCTGGCTGCCGCTCCTGAGGCTATAATTGAAATACTTTCCACTAATGATCAATCGTCTGTTTACAGCAAATATCGATACAGGCAGCTCACCCCCAGGCAGCTTAAAATGGTCTCTTCCACACGTACCCCACAGGATACTATAGCCGTTGTACGCCTGCCGCAGGAAACATACTCGAGCAGTCTTCCACCGGAGGCCGGAGATAGGATCCTGCTGCTGGAAGATGTCCAGGATTCTGGCAATACCGGCACGCTTATCCGTACAGCGGCAGCCTTTGGATATGCTGG
>DFZI01000014.1:1656-8923 GCA_002383665.1 Dehalococcoidia bacterium UBA4060 | reverse complement strand
CTGCGATTCCAGAGTAAAAATTCCTGTGATCAGGGAAAAGGCAGAATCTCTCAACGTAGCTTCTTGCGGTGCTATCGGTATGTACCTGAGCAGTCACACAATTTAGCCCCTGACGTCTCCATACTGCTTTATTTCCCCATAGAATTATTGTGTCGATCCGTTCCTCGTCTACTACGCATTTTTGCCTATCTCCACTGAATTATTAATGCGCTTCTGCGCATAAACAAATTACGTGTCTGGACGGATGGAGGTCGGGAGAGATAATGTTAAATTATTATCGTAAAGAGAAAGCATCAATAAAAACACCGGAAATTAAAAAAGGAGGTAACGACAATGGCCAAAGTAATGCAGGCAAACAAAGTAGAAGCGGTAGTCGAAGAAGGCAAGGAGAACTTCTGGACAGGTAAGGTCCCGTGCTGGGAGAAGAGCCATTGTCCCGAAATGATCAAGGCTGAATGCCCGGCCGCAAAGTTCCAGTTCCTGCCCTGCTGGCAGATCGAAGGGACTTACTGCAAGCTCAACGATAATGGGGCCACTGGCCGTGACACCACCATCTGTGAGACCTGCCAGACCTACAAGAAATACGGCAAGGGTGAGCCTATCAAGATCAGGCTTTTCGGGCACGGCATTGACACCAGCCTCAGAGAACTCGAAAAGGTAGCCTGATAGAGAGCGCTACAAACGTCCATCAGTGGACCGGGTAATTACCCGGTCCACTTTTTATTGCTTCTAAACCTGAATCTTTCCATCCAAGAGATTATCAGCAGCTTGCTGCATTAGCCTGGCTATAGCACCGTTCATGCTCTTCTTTATTTCCTCTACGATCCCCCTTTCCTTGTTCAACCCCCTGGCATAGGCCATCACTTTATTCAGCAGTTCCTCGTTTTTATAGGCTGCAGTAACAACATGATTTGCTGCACATTCCGTACCGGTCAAACGACGGCCCGTCAGCATCAGGTCTCTGTATATATACCCGGGCAATACGTTGATTAAAAGCTCATGTGTGCTTGGCAATATATCGAGTTTACGGTCTACCAGGGGTATGCAAAAATAACCGCGGTCCGACCGCATAAAACGAAAATCAAAGCAGCAAGAGAATATGGCACCTCCGCCAAAGCAATGCCCATTGAGGGCAGCGATTGTTAGCAGTGGATATGTCAACAACCTCTTTCTAAGCATAAGATCCAGATAAAGAAATTCTCTGACTTCCTTGTTATTGCCCTTTGCCAGATTGTCGAGTAACCAATCGATGTCGAAGCCGTAGGCCCAGATATGGGAATGCCCTGATTTAACCACCAGCGTTTGTGCCATGCTCTCTTTTTCTATCGCATCGAGCATCTCAAGCATTGACTTGACCATGTTAGTATTAAATTTGTTAGCATCTTCGTCCATGGTTATGACAGCAACTCTGTCATCCAGTTTCCAATCGATGGACATATTCGGAGCGCTCCTGTCCTTTAACAATTAGAAGAATACGAGTATTTTATCAACGGAGGATAGTAGCCGTCTAACATCATATGAGATCTTGTTTCAAATCATTTGAAAATTTCAGGTCGTTGCGTCATAAAAATATAGCTTTCTCAAATACCTGCTTTGATCCTACTTAAATAAAAATTTGTTACTTTTTGTGTGATATAATATTACCTTCTCTGGATACACTTTGAATGATTTAGCTGGTTACCTTTTAAGGGAATAACATCGTATATGAAATGCTTCTTCTGGCTACGCAAAATGTAAAAATTGCTGAGGTATTGGACAATTATGGCAGGTATGCCGCACTGCTGCAAAATATTTGGTATAAACAACAGTCAGCTTACACTGAGTGTACTACAGAGCCGGGCATTTCTCATTGATCAGGCAAATATCTTCGGTGGTGTCGGTTGTTCCTGATCACCGAGAGTTTAATATAACCCGGAAATCGACTTGGATGGGACAAATTCAAAATTAACTGTAGGAGTAGAGAAGCATGGAATATAAACCAACTGTAGAAGAGCTCCTGGCCAAAGCACGTAAACCGGCTGAGGCGGCCAATAAGATGCACAAGTTTTATAAGGGCAAAATGCAAACAATGCCCAGGTGCGTCATCCGTGATACATCTGATTTTGCCATCTGGTATACACCGGGTGTCGCCGAACCCTGCCTGGCTATCAAAGCTGATAGGGATAAGGTCTATGATTATACCAACAAATGGAACACTGTCGCTGTAATCAGTGACGGCACACGTGTGCTGGGCCTGGGTGATATTGGCCCGGAGGCAGGAATGCCCGTCATGGAAGGCAAAGCTTTGTTATTTAAATATCTGGGTGGGGTTGATGCTGTGCCTATCTGCCTTGACACAAAGGATCCTGATGAGATTATCAAGACCGTAAAATTACTCCAGCCGTCCTTCGGAGGCATCAACCTTGAAGACATTGCCAATCCTAAGTGCTTCTACATTCTTGATAGGCTGCGTGCGGAAGCTCGCATACCTGTCTGGCATGATGACCAGCAGGGCACTGCTACTGTCACGCTGGCCGGCCTTATCAATGCTCTCAAGATTGTGGGCAAGAAAAAGGAGGATGTTACGATAGCGGCGATCGGCAGTGGCGCTGCCAATATAGCCATTCTCAGATTGCTTTTTGCCGAAGGTTTTAAAAAATCCAATACCGTTGTTATCGATAGCAAATCCATTCTTTATCCCGGCCGTAAGGACTTGGAAGCTCAGCAGAAGGAGAACCCTTACAAATGGGATCTCTGCCTGACTACTAACGCTGAAAAACGTAGCGGAGGCATGGCTGATGCGCTCAAAGGTGTCGATGTTTGTATTTCCCTGGCCAAGTCCGGACCCGGCGTTATCTTGCCTGAATGGATTAAGGGCATGAACAAAGATGCTATTGTATTTGTTTGTGCTAATCCGATACCTGAGATCTGGCCCTTGGAAGCTAAGGAAGCAGGAGCCAGGATTGTAGCCACGGGCCGCTCCGATTTCCCCAACCAGGTTAATAATTCCATTGGCTTTCCTGCTATTTTCCGTGGCACACTCGATGTAAGAGCGAAGACAATTACCGATGAGATGTGTCTGGCTGCGGCGCATGAACTGGCCAAATGCGCAGAAGATAGGGGAATCAATGAAGACAGTATTGCCCCTACTATGGGTGAATGGGAAGCGTTTATCAGAGAGGCTGTTGCTGTGGGCCTGAAGGCTCAGGAACAGGGTATTGCTGGCATTAAGGCTACGCGTGAGGAGCTTACCAGGCAGGCTGAGACTATCATAAAAAATGCACGTGAAAGCGCCAGCCTCATGATGAAAGAAGGGCTTATTGCTCCATATCACGAGGAATAAAGTGTCATAATTTCACGGAGGTTAATCTGCTGTGAGAGAGATCAAAGCTGATACGGTGACCGAAGCCGTTGCCCGGCTGTGCCAGGAAGCAAACTTTTTTTTGCCGGATGATGTGTATGAAGCTCTAACGAAGGCTGCCGAATCGGAAAAATCGCCTGTCTGCAAGCAGGTGCTGGGACAGATTATGGAAAATGCCCACATAGCCAGGACTGAGCTGATGCCTATCTGTCAAGATTGTGGTGCCACCGTGATTTACCTTGAAGTAGGGCAGGATATCCATATTACCGGCGGCGATTTATATGCTGCGATAAATGAGGGAGTGCGCAGAGGCTATGATAAGGGTTATCTTAGAAAATCGATGGTAAATCAGCCTTTCACGTTGAGAGTTAATACCAAGGATAATACTCCGGCCATCATCCACACGGATATCGTCTCCGGCGATAAGCTAAAGATCACAGTTGTTCCCAAGGGTGGTGGCAGTGAGAACATGAGCAGGCTTTTCATGCTTACCCCTTCTGATGGCAGACAAGGGATTATAGACTCGGTAGTTAAGGCGGTAGATGAAGCGGGCAGCAATCCCTGTCCGCCTATTATTGTAGGCGTTGGCATTGGTGGCACTGCTGAGAGGACCCTGGAGCTGGCCAAGAAGTCGCTGCTACGTAAAGTTGGTGAACATAATCCCGAGCGCGAATATGCAGAGCTGGAGAAGGAGCTGCTCAAACGTGTTAACGCCCTGGGCATTGGTACACAGGGGTATGGTGGGACTGTAACGGCGCTGGCTGTAAATGTGGAGGTCTTCCCTGCACATATAGCCAGCATGCCTGTAGCGGTTAACATTCAGTGCCATGCCGCACGCCATAAAGAGGCGGTGCTGTGATAGTAAAGAAGCACGATATAATCGTTCTTGGTGCTGGCCTGGNNTCTTTCATATCATAGTTACAACGGTATTTCGTGTGCAGGGTGAGGCCGTCTGGAATGCTGCCATGGCCTTTCTTGACAACCCTGCCTTCAAGGTTGGCGAGTTCCTGCAGTTTACTTATTGTATCAAATGCGGAATCTGTCTCTCGGCCTGTCCGACCTTTGCCAGCGATAGTAAAATTCTCGGGCCGCAGGCGCTGAGCCAGGCCTACCGATACTGTGCTGATAATAGAGATGAGGGAGAGGAGCATCGCCTGCGCATTGTGGAAAATGATCATGGACTGTGGAATTGCCACTTTGCTGCGGCGTGCTCAGACGCTTGCCCCAAAGGGGTGGACCCGGCGCTGGCTATCCAATTATTGCGTCGTAAAGTGTTAGCGAAGGCATTGAACATTAATCAGAAGAAAGAAGCTGCTGTCATTGTCCCGCCTCCCACTACATACAAACCTGAAATTACTGTGCCTGAATTTACTGCTAAACTTTCTGATAAGGATTGAGTGAAGCCTATGGAAGCGATTAAGATAACTGCTCCGCTTGACGAAGCCACGGTGAAAAGATTAAGGGCCGGAGACCAGGTACTAATTAGTGGAGTGATCTATTCAGCCCGCGACGCTGCCCACAAAAGGCTGGTGGAAGCGCTGAACCGGGGTGAGAAACCTCCGCTTGATCTGAAGAGCCAGGTCATTTACTATATGGGGCCTTCGCCGGCCAAGCCTGGTCAGGCCATCGGATCCGCTGGACCTACCACCAGTGGCCGTATGGACACTTATGCTCCTCGTCTGATGCAAGAAGGCATGAAAGGCATGATCGGCAAAGGTGACCGTGCTCAGGCGGTCAAAGATGCCATGCAAAAATATGGAGCCGTCTATTTTGCTGCCATCGGCGGTGCCGGTGCGCTTATTTCCCAAAGCATTAAGAAGTCAGAAGTGGTTGCTTATGATGACCTTGGCGCCGAATCCATCCGGCGTCTGGAAGTGGAGGATTTCCCGGCTACCGTGATCAATGACATCTATGGCAGTGACCTCTACCAGGAAGGCAGGGCTAAATACAGGAGCAAACTATGAAGATACACGAGTATCAAGCCAAACTGTTATTCTCTGCCTACGGGATTCCTGTGCCACCTGGCAGTGTTGCCGGGACGCCGGCTGAGGTCAGGCAAATTGCTTCTGAACTGGGGGGCAGGGTGGTAGTTAAAGCGCAAATCTATGCCGGAGGCAGGGGCAAAGCAGGTGGAATCAAATCAGCCAACAACTGTGATGAGGCGGCTGATATCGCATCCAGTTTGATTAACACTCATCTTGTCACCCACCAGACCACTGCACGCGGTGCTCCCGTCCGCAAGGTGCTGGTGGAAAAGGCAGTTGACATCGCTCGCGAGCTTTATCTCAGCATTATTATAGATAATTCGGCACGCCTGCCGGTCATGATCGCCAGTGCAGCCGGCGGCATGGATATTGAAGAGGTCATCCGGCAGAACCCTGAAAAGGTGCTCAAAGTTCATATTGATCCAGCTACCGGATTTAAACCCTTTCTGGGTCGTAAACTTGCCTATGGTATTGACCTGAAGGATGACCAGGTCAAGCAGGCCATCAACCTCATGGCCGGCCTTTATAAGCTATTCTGTGAAAAAGACTGCTCGCTGGCCGAGATCAACCCGCTTGTGGTTACCAAGGAAGGTAACCTGTTGGCGCTGGATGCCAAGCTTAACTTCGATGATAACGCCCTTTACCGCCACGATGATATACGCAGCCTTCACGACCCCGAGCAGGATGATCCCTTTGAGTCGATTGCCGCTGAGCTGGGTATTAAAAATTACGTAAAGCTAAACGGTAATATCGCCTGTGCCGTTAACGGCGCGGGACTGGCTATGGCTGTGCTCGATATGATCAAATATGCCGGTGGCACTCCCGCCAACTTTCTTGATATCGGCACGGTCAATAACACTCATGCCATCGTCAGCACTTTTAAGATTTTTACCTCCGACCCGGATGTGAAGGCTATTTTGATCAATATCTTTGGAGGTATGAGCCGCGCCGACGTCATAGCCCGCGGCATCATTGAGGCCTATGGGCAGATGGAGGTCAAGTTACCTGTGGTCGTCAGGCTGGCTGGCACAAATTATCTGGAAGCTAAGAGGCTGCTGGCTGAGTCAGGCATCAGCTATATTGAGGCCTCTGATTTGAACGATGCTGCAGTACGGGCAGTGGCAGCGGCCAGAGGAGTGGCTGCCCCATAGGAGAAATAAATTGAGCATATTGATAGATAAAAGTACCAGGCTGCTTGTACAGGGTATAACTGGAGGTGAGGGCAGTTTTCATACACGGCGCTGTATTGAGTATGGGACCAACGTGGTTGCCGGGGTGACGCCGGGCAAGGGTGGCGCAAAAGTGGAAGGAGTCAATGTTTTCAATACAGTTGAGCAGGCTGTGAAGGAGACGGCGGCCAATGTGAGTATTATCTTCGTCCCTGCCGCGGCCGCGGCCGATTGCATACTTGAAGCTGCTGCCGCCGGCTTACCCCTTATAATCTGCATCACCGAGGGCATACCTGTGCTGGATATGGTGGCCGTTCACCGATTTCTCAAGGATAAGCCGACCCGCCTGGTCGGGCCAAATTGCCCGGGTATTATATCGCCCGGCCAGTGCAAGGCTGGCATCATGGCCGGTGAGATCCACCTCCCGGGGCATGCAGGCGTCGTGTCACGTAGCGGCACGCTGACGTATGAGACTGTTGCTCAGCTTACCAGCCTGGGCATTGGGCAATCCACATGTGTGGGCATCGGCGGCGATCCCCTTCCCGGCACAACCTTCGTTGACGTGCTTGCCCTATTTGAAAAGGACAGCGATACCCATGCCATCGTCCTCATCGGCGAGATCGGCGGCGTTATGGAACAGGAGGCCGCTCGTTATATCAAGACCAATGTGACAAAGCCTGTTATCACCTTTGTGGCTGGTGCCTCAGCCCCTCCTGGCAGGCGAATGGGACATGCCGGGGCAATCATAAGTGGAAGCTCGGACAAGGCACAGG
>DFZI01000014.1:0-1598 GCA_002383665.1 Dehalococcoidia bacterium UBA4060 | reverse complement strand
TTACTTGCTTGGTCGGGCAGCACGGTCTGTGTATAGCCTGCGTGCTCACATTGAAGCGGCAGGTAAGTCGGGTAGATGGTGTAGCGTCTCTCAAGGCTCCTTTCGATGGATATTTATGGATTCAAAATTCATATAAAAGGAGATTGTAGATATGACTGTCAAAATTGTAACCGATAGCACTTCCGACCTGACATCTAAGATGGCTGACGATCTGGGCATCACTGTTGTCCCTTTATACATTCAGTTCGGTGAAGAAACTTACCGGGATGGCGTGGACCTGACGACAGAGGACTTTTATCGAAGACTGGTGGAAAGTAAGACGCTGCCCACAACATCTACAACCTCACCGGCCACTTTTGCCGAGGTTTATGATAAGCTGGCACAGGAGGCGGACGAGATCCTGGTTCTGCCTCTATCCACGAAGTACAGCAAGACCTATGAGGTGGCAATCCAGGCCAGAGATTTAAAGAAGAGTAAGGCCCGTGTGGAGGTAATTGACTCAACTTTTGCCATCATGGGCCTGGGATTGCTTTGCATAGCTGCAGCAAAGGCTGCGAGGGAAGGAGCTAACCTCGACGAAGTGATCAGCGTGACCCAACGTAATATGAAGAGGGTAGATGTGCGGATGGCTTTCGACACGCTGGAATATTTGAAGCGAGGTGGCCGTATCGGTAATGCCCAAGCCTTCATGGGATCAGTGCTGAAAATAAATCCTATTCTAACTATCAAAGAAGGTATCAC
Source organism: Dehalococcoidia bacterium UBA4060 (assembly GCA_002383665.1). Taxonomy (GTDB): domain Bacteria; phylum Chloroflexota; class Dehalococcoidia; order GIF9; family UBA5629; genus UBA6808. The sequence goes on along the minus strand of DFZI01000014.1, from coordinate 857 downwards.
CGAGCCGATCGCCAGGACGCGTTCCAGAGCCAAGGCCATCGATCACCTCTACAATTTTGCCTTGGGCTTTTCCAATATTGAGGAGATGGCGATAGAGGATGCCACTACTCCGGATGAGGTTGAAGCACTGGCAGAACGGCTCAATGCCAAGTTCCCCAAAGAACGCATCTACCGCTCGAAGGTAAGTCCTGTAGTTGGGACACACGTAGGACCCCACGTGCTGGCGGTGGCCGTTCTCGGAGATAAGGATGCGTCTGCTAAGACGGGTAGACGCACTTAGAATTAGCCGGAACAAATACGACAGTCTGGATAATTATCAAGGGGCATGTGGGCGCCGGCTAACGATGCATTGCTCAACTTAAAGGTTTATTGTCCATCTTCTGCAACGCTGAAAAAGCTGACAGGTTAAAGTACCTGGGACTTGAAAATAAATTCTGCCTGAGTATCCCGCCTTATCATACGGGTACAGGATTACTGTTTTCTCCAGTCTGTTGTTGCTTGAAATGACGCGATGGCAAGAGAAATGCCGTGAAGATCGAGATAAAAATAAGGATGGCACTGATAGTATAGTCCATTTGAAAAGCCGTGACACTGGCTTTCAGCATGATAAATTGGTAAATCAGATAGATTCCTGCCTGCCTGGCAGCTTCAAGTGAAAGCCCTGTCTGCATACCCGCCACCTGGGCCATGGATAATATGCGCATTGCTTCAATGGAGTCAGGGGTGAGCGTTTGCGCCATCACGGCATAGTTGGTTTTCTGGAAATGATCGAGCAGCGTGGCGAAGATGGCAATGCCCAGTGAGGCGAAGACAGATCTCCATACATTCAATAACGAGGATGCCTGGGTCGTCATTTT
>DFZI01000034.1:4089-26522 GCA_002383665.1 Dehalococcoidia bacterium UBA4060 | reverse complement strand
CAGCCTACTACACCTACTTTTTTGAATGTCATTATTCCTCTCCTTAATATTTTTTATTTCGCCTTGAAATTGGCCTTGCGTTTCTCGATAAAGGCCGCGCGGCCTTCAATAAAATCCTCAGTGGCAGTAACCTGCTTTTCGATCTGATACTCGAGCTCCAGGCCGTCGAGCAGTGACATGTTCAATCCCTGCATCACAGCCCGTTTGGCGCCTCTTGCCGCCAGCGGCGCAGGTTTGAGCAATGCCTCGGCCATCTTCTTCGCCTCGTTCATCAACTCGGCAGCCGGAACGACCTTGTTGACCAGTCCGATACGGTAGGCTTCCTGGGCATCGATAGGCCTGGCACTGGTGAGCATCTCCATCGCCTTTGCCAGTGGTATGGCACGAGGTAGCCTCTGCGTGCCTCCCCAGCCCGGTATAAGACCAAGGTTGATCTCGGGGAAGCCGAAGGTGGCGTTCTCGGCAGCAATTCTGATATCGCAGGCCAGGGCCACCTCAAAGCCACCACCCAGGCAGGCACCATTGATGGCGGCAATAATGGGCTTCCACATCTGCATGTGCTCGCAAATCGCAACACTTGGCAACTCACCTCTGTGCTCACTAGATTGTATTTTGGGTAACGTAGCCCTGATGTCGGCACCAACGGAGAAAGCCCTCTCACCTGTGGCCGTCACAATGGCCACCCATAACTCACTGTCGTCGTTGTATTTATAAATACACTTATTGAACTGGTCAATCTGGTCGGGGTCGAAAGAATTCAATGCGTCAGGGCGGTTGAGCGTGATGATCGCCACTCTGCCCTCTTTTGTGTATTCCACAGCCATGGCTAAAACCTCCTTATTAATTCTTTAATCAACGACAAATTATACCAGATTCCAGGCTATGGCTTCCAGGAAAATTACCTTTTGTGCAGGAGGATGCTACTGCAGATCACTTCTTGAGATATTCACTGACTTCCTGGACAAGCTTCTCGCTCTGCTCTGTCTCAAGTTCCCCGCCCGTTTCCAGCCTGCGCACGAAGGCTTCGATCTCGGGTGATGCTCGATACAGCTCGGATATCTTCCTGTTCTGGATGGAGATCTCTTCATCAATAGACGTGAAATCGAGGCCGAGTTTGTACCTGTCATTAAAAAAATAAATAAGGCGTTTGGAGGCCCTCGGGTCGGCAACCGGGACCAGGTAAAAGGGCACAGGTACCCAGAGATTGACAACGTCCACGTAGCGCTGCCGCGCCACCCAGGACAGGTAAGAGCTGAAAGCCGGTTTCTGGCCGGACGGCGTCTGGAAATCGGCCGCGGTCATGACATTGTAAGGCTCGAGGCTTTTTTTCATCTCGCTGTCATTGACGACCCCTACCAGCACCCTGGGCATCGTATGGGCGGCTGCAGATACCATTGCCCCCATCGTGAAGACCTCCCTGACACCAAATTTCTCCGCCACGTTCAACACGGCGGTAAGGAACCTGAACCAGTCAGATCGCGGTATGGAGCTTTTAAACACCAGCAGGTTATGCTGGCTGCTGCCATAAAACATGCACTCGGGGAACTGGGCTACATCGTCTTCCACGCTCACTCCCGCCATGGGGAAAAAGCCCTCGGGAAGCACCTCGGCACAGGGCTGACAACCGGTGCCCGCGATTAAATAATCGAGTGTGCGCTCACCGATCTTGCTAACATCATCAATCCAGCCGACAATAAGCGCCGGGCTTTCCATCTCATATTTGCCGGTTATCCTGTAATCGCTCGCTTTAGAGGCGCACATTACCCATCGCTCCCACGTTTAAAAAACTTATCGATATCCTCAAGTATTTTCTTCTTGTCCTCTTCAGTTATAACCTCGCCGCTTCCCTGTGTTGCCACTGTTGCCTGCCTGAGCCTGTCAAGCTGCATCCTGATCTCGGCCGGGAGCCGCTCATACAGCGACGTCAACTCCTTCTCATTCTCTTCGGCCAGATGGTTAATCTCATCCATATTAATCGATATGCCAAGGGCAGCGGTCAGCACCTCCAACACCGAACGTGAGCCCTTGGGATAGGCAAAAGGGAATCCCTGTAAATATACGGGTATCTCCCCCATAAAGCAGACAGCCTCAACGCCACGCCTCCTGGCCACACCCAGTAAAAGTCCGTTCAAACCGGTAATATTGCCCTGTCCTCCCCTGCCCTCAATCTCCGACATCAGAACCGTATTATCGTAGGACTTCACCTCGCCCAACAATCCAACCATGTTGGGGACGGCCCATACCCTTGAACGGCTGGTATGATGTATAGGCGCCACAGCCGCTCCCGAGGTATAGATGCGTCTGCACCTGTATTTTTCAGCTACATCCAGCACCATGTTGGCCATCGCATAGGCTTTGCCCCCCTCGGCATAGACTTTTCCCCCCTCGGCAGGCTGCTCATCACCGGTAAAGAAGATGATGTCGCAGGTGGGAGTGTGCGCAAAGAAAAACTCACTGCCAGGAAACCCCATCTCTTTGAGCTCTCCATTGCGTATGATCACCCGGTTGGGATAATAAAAATCCCACGGCTCAATATACGCCAGCTCCTCTGCCCTTAATGACCGGCGAAGCATGTCAACTGCGATCAGCCCGATGTTGCCTATGCCGGGCCAGCAGGCCACCATGACAGGATCGGATAGCTCTACTTTTCTTATATATCTAATACTCATAATCACAATCTTACAGTCCAATTATAGCATAACCAGATACGATTTCCGGGTTATCCCAGACTGGCATGGCTTAGCCTGCATCCAGTGCTAAACTTGACATATATCCATGATAAATATGAATATATACTTAGAATTGCCCTGTGCATACACGCCGTAAGTCATGACATGGTCACCGGGCTGGATGAATATCAAGTGAAAGCTCTTGTTGTAGATGACAGCGCGGAACATAGGCAGCACCTGGAGACATTGCTCAAAGGGCAGGGCCATGCTGCAACCGGTGCAACCAGCGATGAAGAGGCACTGGAGAAGCTTAAAAGCAACGGGTTTGACCTGATCTTCGCCGATATCTTGATGCTGGCCAGGGATGGGTTCCGCCTCCTGCAGGAATGTAAAGACAACCCCTCCCTGGAGAAAATCCCCTTTGTCCTCATTAGTGGCGTTCACCTTGACCGGGAAGACGAGGATCTGGCCCTGAGGCTGGGCGTAAAGGGGTCACTGCACAAACCTGTCGAACAGGCGGAACTGATCCATATCATCGAAACGTCTACCTCCGGTCAACCAACCCCTCCCAGGCGGGGACGCAAGCCTAAAATATCCAGATCCGTTCAGGATATCAAGCTGCTGCAGGAAAGATTATCTTTGTGGCTGGCCCAGAGGGTAAAAGAGCTGGAAACCGAAATAGAAGGCCATAAACAGGAGGACGCAGTGCTGAGGCAGAGCGAGGCACAGCACCGTCTGCTGTTGGAGTCTATGACCAAGGGCGTCCTCTGTCTGGACGCCGACGGCCGCATACTATCGACCAATGCGGCAGCGCTCAGGATACTCGGGTTGACCGGTGAACAAATAAAGGGAAGGACAATTCCCGGCACCGGATGGCGGGCGATACATGAAGACGGCACAGATTACATGCAGAAAGAATGTCCTCCTCTGCTCGCGCTCACGACCGGTGGGGCCGTCCGCAACGCCCGCATGGGAGTATACAACCCGGTTGAAGGCCGCTACCGATGGATAAGTATAGACGCCATACCTCTAACCCACCCCGGCGAGCAGAAACCCTACCTTGCCTGTGTAATATTTACAGATATTACCGACAGCCTGCTTGACCACAGGGCTATAGCGGAAAACGAGTCACGGCTACATGCCATACTGGAAAGCACGGATGAGGCCATCTTTTCGATCGACCGTGACTTCAGGCTTATCGCCGCCAACAGCAACGCCCGCAGGCATTACGAGGAAGCCACAGGGCACAGGCTTGCCGAAGGCATGGACTTCCGCTCACCGCTGGATCCAGGAGGGAGGTCATTCTGGGAGGGTATGGCGGAAAGAGTGATCAAAGGCGAGCATCCCGCCGTCTCAACAGCACATTATGAGCTACCCAGGGGCAGATTTGATGTTGAATTTTCTGTCTTTCCTATCGTCTCCCCGTCAGGCTATATCACAGGCTTCTCGTTTTTCGGCAGGAATATCACCCGCAAAGATAAAGACACAGAAGGTACCAGTTCAATACATCCTGGCAGTCATGAGCAAAGTGCAGATGAAGCGTTGAGAGCAAATGAAGAGCGCTTCCGCATCGCCGCGCAATGCACATCGGATTTGGTGTGGGACTGGGACATACCCAGCGGGCATCTGGAATTGCATGGCAAAATAGATGATATGCTCGGCTATAAGCCGGGCGAGTTCCCCAGGACGCTGGAAGCATGGGAAAAAGCCATACATCCCGAAGATCGTGACCGCGTCATGGATACGCTATACCGTCAGGTTCGCACCGGAGAGCCATATTACGCTGAATACCGTGTCATCCGAAAAAACGGCGCTATCCGCTACTGGATAGATCGCGGCCTGCCCCTGCGCGATGAAAAAGGGGAGAGCAGTCATTATATAGGCGCCTGCATCGATGTCACCGAGCAAAAGCGTTCCGAACAAAGGTCGGCTATCCGCCGGGATCTTGCGCTTGAACTCGCTTCAACCAGCGATCTTGACCATGCCCTGCACCAGTCACTGCTGGCAGCCATAAAAATCGCCGGCTGTGACTCGGGCGCCGTTTATTTGCGGGACGAAACCTCCGGCAGGTTACATATTGTTACACACGAAGGTCTTCCCGAGGAGTTTATCACGAGCCTAAATAGTCTTGACCCTGATTCGGATGCTTACCGCCTGATCATGGCGAGGGATCCTCAATTTTTGACTTCTGACACGTCCAGCCCGGAACTGGACCATCTCTGCGGCACGGAAGGTGTCAGATACATTGCCGTCATCCCCTTCCGGCACCACGGCAACGTCATCGGCTGTCTGGCCGTCTTCTCACACACCTTAAATTCACTTAATGAGATAGGAAAAATCGCCCTGATCACCATCGGAGCCGACATAGAAAACGTGTACGAACGTATCCTCTCAACACAGCAACTGGAGAAGAGCGATGAGCGCTACAGGCTCATTGCAGACAACACCGAAGACGTCATCTGGGTCATCGATAAAGAACTCCATTATACATATCTCAGCCCCTCCGTTTTCAGGCAGCGGGGGTACACACCTGAGGAAATGCTGGCACTGCCATTCGAAAAGACAGTTGCATCTTCATCCCTGGAAAAGCTGGGCAAGCTGATTATCGGTGAACTTGAGCATGTCACCAGGGCAAAAGAAACTCAAGCCGTGCCACTGACCACCGAGCTTGAGCTATGCCGCAAGGACGGCTCGACGTTTTGGGCCGAGACATCCATGACACTGCTACTTGATGAGGACCGCCAGTTCAACGGCATAATGGGCATCTCACGCGATGTCACGCAGCGTAAAGAGGCCATGGAAAAGCTTCGCCAGAGCGAGGAAAGATACCGCACCATCCTGGACGAGATGCAGGAGGCATATTTCGAGATCGATCCCAAGGGTAACTTCACGTTCTTCAATGAATTGTTGATGAACTATCTGGGTTACACGCGAGAAGAGATGACGGGTCTGAACTACAAGGTCTATACACCACCGGAAGAACGCAAACGCGTACTAGGCATCTTCTCCAGTGTTTTCCAGACAGGAATTCCAGCTCATAACGTACATATGATCAACCTAACAAAGGATGGTGAGATCAGGTACGTTGAAAATTCCGTCTTCCCCATCAGGGATGCCGACGGCAATATCACCGGCCTGCGCGGCCTGGGTCGTGATATCACCGAACATGTCAAAATGCAAAAGGACCTGCTCGACAGCGAGGCCCGCTACCGCAGCATCGTTGAGACAGCGGGGGCATCCGTGGTCATCGTGGACAACTCGGCCACCCTCACCTATGTTAACGACCTGGCCTGTAAAACACTGGGCTATACACAGCAGGAGATGCTGGGCAGGCCTTTTGCAGATTTCCTCCATCCCGATGATAAGGACATGGTCCTGAGATCTTTCACACGCGCCGTCGGTGCCAAAGAGCGTCTAAACGAGGTTACGACAATTGAATTCCGTGCACTGCGTAAGGACGGCGGCACCGTATGGTTCTACACCACCCCCACCCGCATGACGGTGGAGGGATTGGCTACTGGCTTCAGTGCGATCATGTCGGATATGACCAGGCTGAAACAGGCCGAGACGGCCTTGCAGGCAAGTGAGCAGCGCTACCGCTCCCTGTTTGAGAACAGCCCCATTGCCATCTACATGCAGGACCCCTACGGCCGCTTTATCAGCGTCAACGAGGCGACCTGCAGGATAACAGGTTATTCCAGGGAAGAGATCCTCGCAATGTCGTTCGAAAAGCTCGTGGTCCCCGAAGATCAGGAAGAGTCAAGGAATTATTTTATCAAGGCCATGCGCAGTGAGCCGCAGACCTACGAACAACACGTCATCTGCAAGTATGGCAGGCGTATTATCCTGAGCGTCACCAACAGTGCGATAAGGGTCAATGACAGGCTCATCGGCGTATACGGCGTAGCGGAGGACATCACCGCCCGCAAGAAGGCGGAAGAGGAACTCAAATCCGCCCTGGATACGGTCAGTGCTACGCTGGAGAGCACCATCGATGCCATGGCCATCATTGGCGAATTGCGCGATCCCTACACCGCTGGGCACCAGAGGCTGGTGGCGCAGCTTGCTGTTGCCATCGCACGTGAGATTGGCCTGCCAGAGGAGCAGATAAATGGCCTGCGCGTGGCAGGCCTGCTGCACGACGTGGGCAAGGTCCATGTGCCCTCCGAGATACTGAGCAAACCCGGCAAACTGTCCGAGCTGGAAAAGGCCCTGGTCAGGGCACATGCGGAGGCTGGCTACGAGATCGTCAGGACGATCAAATTCCCCTGGCCTATAGCCGACAGCATACGCCAGCACCATGAACGGATGGACGGCTCCGGCTACCCGCAGGGGCTGAAGGGTGAGGAGATCATACTTGAGGCACGTATACTGGCAGTGGCCGACGTTGTCGAGGCCATGACAGCCCACAGGCCCTACCGTCCCGCCCTGGGTCTTGAGGCCACCCTGACAGAAATCACAGATAATAAAGATACGCTGTATTATGGCCCCGCGGTAGACGCCTGCATTACCCTTTTCACAGAGAAAGGTTTCACCTTCGACGGATAATGGCTCCTGTCCCGTATGTTTGAAAAAGGCCCCTGATTTGTTCATAATTGAGAAACGGGATTAAACCGGCAATGAGTGATACACAGGGCAGCTTCAGCCTGCTGAGCAAGGACGATATCTACCTCTTCAACGAGGGAAGCCACCTGCGCCTGTACAATAAGCTGGGGGCACATCCCATCGACCTGTCAGGCCGCAGGGGAGTATATTTCGCCGTTTGGGCGCCCAACGCTGAACAGGTCTGCGTAACGGGCGACTTCAACGGATGGGATACGAAAAACTGTCCACTGCATCCAGTCTCAAGCTCAGGCATCTGGGAAGGCTTTATCGAAGGTCCTATCAACGGGTCGCTCTATAAGTACCACATCACCTCAAAAGTGAAACACTACCAGGTGGAGAAAGCCGATCCTCTGGCCTTTTACAGCGAGGTTCCACCCCGCACTGCCTCGATTGTATGGGATCTCGCTTACGACTGGCAGGATAGCCGGTGGATGGAGTGCCGCAAAGACCGCAACTCGCTGGATGGTCCCATCTCCATCTACGAAGTGCATGTCGGCTCATGGATGCGCGTACCCGAAGAGAACAACCGCTACCTCAGCTACCGTGAGCTTGCCCCCAGGCTTGCTGATTATGTCAACAAGATGGGGTTTACCCATGTGGAGTTCCTGCCCATCATGGAACACCCCTTCTATGCCTCGTGGGGCTATCAGGTGACGGGCTACTTTTCCCCTACCAGCCGCTACGGCACACCCCAGGACTTCATGTACCTGGTAGACTATCTTCACCGGCATGATATCGGCGTAATTCTGGACTGGGTGCCGTCCCACTTCCCCTCCGACACACATGGACCGGGTTTCTTCGATGGCACGCACCTCTACGAGCATGCCGACCGGCGCCTGGGGGTACATCCCGACTGGAACAGCTATATTTTTAACTACGGAAGGCATGAGGTGCGCAGCTTCCTGCTCAGCAGCGCACTTTTCTGGCTGGATAAATACCATGCCGACGGTCTGCGCATAGATGCCGTGGCCTCCATGCTTTACCTTGATTACTCAAGGAAAAAAGGTGAGTGGTTGCCTAACCGGTATGGTGGACGCGAAAACCTGGACGCCATCTCCATGCTGCGCAGGTTGAACGAGGAGGTCTACGCAAACTATCCCGATGTGCAGACGACCGCCGAGGAATCGACCGACTGGCCGATGGTAAGCCGCCCCACCTATATCGGCGGGCTCGGCTTCGGCATGAAATGGGATATGGGCTGGATGCACGATATGCTGGACTACATGAGCAAAGACCCTGTCCACCGCAAGTATCACCACAACCGCCTCACGTTCCGTATGCTGTACGCTTTCTCGGAAAATTTCGTACTGCCTCTTTCCCACGACGAGGTTGTTCACGGCAAAGGCTCACTGCTCGGCAAAATGCCGGGCGACGAGTGGCAGAAGTTCGCCAACCTACGGCTTCTCTATACCAGCATGTTCACACAGCCCGGCAAGAAGCTTCTTTTTATGGGTGATGAGTTCGGGCAGGGGAAGGAATGGAACCATGACAGCAGCCTTGACTGGCACCTTCTGCAGTATCCCCTGCACAGCGGCCTGCAAAGGCTGGTGCAGGACCTGACATTCCTTTACCGCCAGCAGCCTGCCCTGCACCAGCTCGATTTCAACTGGGATGGATTTGAATGGATCGACTGTAACGACGCCCTCCATAGCATCGCCTGCTACCTTCGCAAAAGCCAGCAGGGAGATGCCATGCTGGTCGCCTGTAATTTCACACCGGTGCCCCGCCCGGGCTACCGCATTGGCGTGCCCTGCGCCGGCTACTGGAAGGAGATATTCAACAGCGATGCCGAGTTCTATGGGGGAAGCGGGCATGGTAACCTTGGGGGGTTGGAGGCAGAGTCGATACCGCATCACGGACGCCCGTTTTCGCTTAATGCCACGCTGCCGCCCCTAGGAGCAGTCATCTTCAAATCGCCCTGAATGCACCCGATTAAAGGATAAATTTAACCATTCTACAACAGGCGGGTCCATAACAATAAAATAGCAAAGGAAGGTAAAAACACAGGATGACCAGCCTTGCCCCTATCATTTCATTGTCAATCCTTTTGGCGATCGCCCTGGCAGGCGGCATGATAGCCCACCGCCTGAGACAGCCGATCGTCATAGGCTACATCCTGATCGGCATACTGGCCGGTCCACATGCACTGGGATGGGTCAAGGACAGCGCTACGGTCGAGATGGCGGCATCTTTCGGTGTAGCTCTGCTGATGTTCACCGTCGGACTGGAAACATCATTTACCCAATTGCGTGATGTAGGCCGGGTAGGACTATGGGGAGGATTGCTGCAGATTATCCTCACCATAATCTTGGGCACCTTATCCGCACTGTTCATCTTCCGCTGGAGCTTGCAGCAATCTATTATATTCGGCCTGATAATTTCGCTCAGCAGCACGGCCATCTGCCTCAAGATCTTGATGGACCGCGGTGAGCTAAGCTCGGTACACGGCCGTATCATGATCGCCATGCTCATACTTCAGGACCTCAGTGTCGTGATCATGATGGTAGCCCTGCCGCTTATGGGAAATGCAGGAGCAGGCAATATCGCCATGGAGCTGGCACTGGCACTGGGCAAGGCACTCCTCTTTATAGGTGTGTCGGTAGTGCTCGGCCAATGGGTATTGCCCTGGCTGCTGGGTGATGTCGGCGGAGTCAGGTCAAGAGAGCTTTTTCTGCTGACCGTGCTTGTGCTCTGCCTGGGATCGATGATCGGTACCTACCTGATGGGTCTATCCATGGTCTTCGGTGCCTTCCTCATCGGCTTGATATTGCGTTCAACCAGGTTCGTCCACCAGGCACTGGCCGAGATCACCCCCCTGCGTGATATATTCGCCACGCTTTTCTTTGTCTCGATAGGGATGATGCTCGATCCCGGCCTTCTGTTAATCAACTGGCAGGAAATACTTTACGTCGTGATAGCCATAATTATAATAAAAATAGCCGTGGTATTTTCCATAGTAAAGGCCTTCGGCTACACTAACAGGGTTGCTATATATTCGAGTGCAGGAATCTTTCAGATCGGTGAATTCGGTTTTGTCCTGGCACAGGGAGCGCTTGAGCAGGGCATATTCACACCCGCCCTCAATTCGGTAATACTGCCGTCAATTGTCATTACAATGATACTCACACCCTTTATAATCGGTGCTGTCGACCTGCTTTATCCGGCAGTAACATCCATAACAGGTAAAAAAGCCAGAGAAACAGCCTCCTGTACAGTCCAGGACAGCCCCCAGGCGAAACAGGGTCATATCATAATAGCCGGGTATGGCCGTGTGGGGCAGAATCTGGCCAGTGGGCTGGATAATGCAGGTATTCCTTACCTGGTCATAGATATTGATCCTGACTGCGTTTCTGGAGCAAAAACTTGCAGGCTCCCTAACATCTATGGTGACGCCTCAATTATTCAGGTACTCTCACAGGCAGACCTGTGCAATGCCGCCGCCCTGGTCGTGACATTCCCCGATCCCAGGTCCGTGGAGGCCACAGTCAGGAATGCTTTAAGCATTAATCCAGACCTCAAGATACTGGCCCGCTTCCAGCGCCAGCATGAAGCCCAAAAGCTCGCCAAACTTGGTGTGATCGAGCTGGTGAATCCTGAAGTCGAAGCTGGATTCAAGCTTTTCAAGCTTGTACTCAAGATCACAGGCATGGAGAAAGAACAGCGTACCGCCCTGGTAGATGCCGTAAGGCGGTCTATCGAGTAAAACCAACGGGGGTATTTACAACGGGCAGATCTACATATACCTTGGTGCCCTTGCCCTTTCCGGACTCTATCTCGAGCCTGCCACCCAGCATTTGCACCCTTTCCTCTATACCCGCCAGGCCGAGCTTGCCCGAGCGCGGCAGCGAGCCAATCTTATCCGGAAGTTCAAAACCCTCACCCCTGTCGATAATCGTCGCCTTCACTGACTCATCCATGTATCCCAACTTCAGGTCCACAGATTTAACCGAGGCATGCTTGGCAGCATTGATCAGTGCTTCCTGTATGATCCGGAAGAGCGCCAACTCCATGTCAGGCGGCAGGCGTCGCTGGCTGCCGCTGATCTCCATCTGTACATCCATATCATACGTTTTCTTCAGCTCTCCGGCCAGCCACTCGAGCACAGGTATCAACCCGAGGTCATCCAGTACCGGCGGACGTAACTGGCGGCTGAAATGACGTACCTCTTCCACAGCGCGTTTAAGATTGTCTTGCATGGCCTTCAACTTGCGAAGGTTGTCCTCCGTCAGGGCAGGATCATCCCGCATAAAATTATCGAGATTGTAGATCAGAGCTACCAGCGTCTGGACTGTGGTGTCATGCAGCTCACGTGCAATATATTTTCGCTCCTCCTCCTGCACCTTGGTGATCTGCACCGCATAGTACCGAAGGTTGTCCTCAGCAATGTTCCTCTCAGTTACATCCTCCAGCAGCTCTATGGCACCTGTTATCTTATCTCCACTCCTGATCGGGCTGGCCGTAAACCGGTACCATTTGCCTTTCTCGCCCATAGAGGGGAAAAAGTCCTCAGCCTCATAGGCACCTTCAATCAAGGATGACTTACGGGCTTTATCCCCGTACTGCCTGGCTATTTGCTCTTCTGAAGCGCCATCGGCAATAAAATCAGCCAGCACCTCCCTTTTCTCTTTGTAAAAGGCTCTCCACTGGCCATCGGTGCCCATGACATCGGTTTTTTTAATGCCGGAAAGGACTTCCAGTGCCCGGTTCCACTGTGTCACTTTGTGGTTTTCGTCTATCTCAAAAATAGGAACGGGAAAGCCGTCAAGTATCCTCCCCAGCATAACATCCGCCGCGTCATTTTCTCCCTCTCTCCTCATAAAAATCCTGACCACAACAAAAATCAGTATCCCGGCAGTTATAGCCAGCGCAACCAGTAGGGTAACAATTATCAGGATGTACGCGTTCATGTCTCACTCCATATTTCTCCGTCACGGGCATTCCGTTTAATGCGTCTCCACCACCAGCTCAGGATATATCTTTAAGGTTCAGCCAACCTCTTTTCATGGCTTCGATGACAGCTTCTGTCCTTGATCCCACGCCAATTTTATTGAAAATCGACCGCAGGTGGCTTTCGATCGTGCTTATGCTCAGGTGTAACTCATGGGCAATAGCATTATTGCTGAGCCCCTTCGCAGCCAGCTTCAACACCGTGGACTCTCTCTCGCTGAGGAGTTCGCCCGGCTGCTCCCTAATACCATCTTCCCTGTCAGAGCGGAATCTCTGCAGTACCTTCTTGGCTATGGTAGGATATAACACCGAGTCACCTCGATACACTGTCCTGATTGCCTCCACCAGGTCGGCCACACCCACATCCTTTAACAGGTAGCCGGCAGCCCCGGCCGAAAGAACGGAGAAAATATACTGTTCATCATCATAAGCTGATAATATCAGCACGGCCACCGAAGGGCAGATAGCCTTGATCTGCTTGGTGGCCTCGATGCCATTCAGTCCCGGCATGGAAATGTCCATCAGGATAACATCCGGGCGCAGTTCAGACGCCAGCTTGACCGCCTCCTCCCCATTACTGGCTTCACCGACGACCTTGAACTCAGCTTCCCGCTATAGCGCCTCACGGATACTTTCACGTACGACTGTGTGGTCCTCCGCCAGCAGTATCCTGATTACATCCAATTTAAAAACATCCCCTTATAGCTGAAATTAGCCCCGCCATGTGCCTCAGGGGCTACAGTTCGTCGAAGATATAGTTAGTATACAACTGTGATTTACTACAAGTAAAGGTTCATGAATCAGGTTATTCACATTCAATTAACCATCTTAAGTATATTTTGTGATGTTAACGGCTTGAGCCAGCCCCGATCACGGAAAACCATGACCATGGCTCATGGAATAAAGCACATTAACATCGTGCTGTTCATCTTTTACCCCACTCTAAATTTATGCTCAAAATCGATGTACCCACCCCCCCCTATGATGGTTAAATAAAGATATCTGAGAAGATATGGGTCATATCTCATTCAATGATTTGCAGAATGAGGTCAACACATACCTGGCGGATTATCAGGCAGGGTTGAAGGCCAGATAACCGCACTTCCCTCATTGCCTCCCCCCTTTCCGGACGCCGGCCCATCAATAATGCACCTCTTTGCAACGGGCCGGCGTTCTTTTTATCAAACAAGAGCACTTACCAGTTACTGGCCACGGCGACCGTAGAGCAATAAAGAGTGAGAGGTGGTTTACAGGGCGTAGATCTCTTTGCCGAAGGTGTGCACCCAGTTCCTTTTGAGAGCCTCCAGCGCTTCCTCGGTTCTGTCCACGCCGAGGATGACAATGGGCTGGCCGCTCTCACCACGTCCAAGATAAGTATAGAAATAAAGCACGTTTATATTTGCTTCCTTGAGCGGCTTGAGCACCGCACGCAGGGCACCCGGATGGTCGGGTATCTCTACGGCGATAACGTCGTTTTCCTGCACCTTGTACTTGTTGCTGCGCAGCACACTGAGCGTCTTTTCGGGGTTATCGGTAACAAACCTGACCGTGCTGGTGCTGGAGGTATCTGCCACCGATATGGCGCGTATATTTATGTTCTCCCTGGCCAGACATTCACTGACAGACAGGAATACGCCGGGCACATTATCAAGGATGACGGAGATCTGTTTTACACACATGGGTCACACCTCACAATGCATCAATAAAGTTCATACCCTTTTACCAGGGCTTTTTCATTTACGTCAATCAGCTTTTTCTTGGAGCCGAGCGTATGCCTGAGGGCCTGGATAACACTGTCAAACTCAACCACACCACTTTTCCGGGTGAAGGCACCCAGCATGACCATGTTGGCCACCTTTGGACTTCCCAGCTCCTCGGCCATTTTGTTGGCCGGCACATGGACGATCTCGATATCGCCGCGCAGGATCTCGGTCTCTACCAGCGACGAGTTTAAAAAGAACAGCCCGCCCGATTGAATATGATGCTGGAACTTGATGGCGGAGGGCTGGTTCATGGCCACGACGAACTCCGGAGATGAGGCCACCGGAGAGGCAATCTCCTCATCCGAGATGGCTACGGTGCAGTTGGCGGTGCCACCCCTGACTTCGGCGCCATAGGACGGTAGATAGGTAACATTCCTGCCCTCCAGCATGGCAGCCTCGGCAATATTCAGACCCATGGAGAGCACACCCTGCCCTCCAAAACCGGCTATCAGCATCTTAACCAGCATTTTCAGGCTCCGTCACATCCTTGTAAACACCCGGCGGGAATACACGGGTCATCTCTTCCTCCACCCATTTCCATGACTGTACGGGCGTCATCTTCCAGTTGGTCGGACAGGGGGAAAGTATCTCCACCATGGAAAAGCCCCTGTTATCTATCTGCATACGGAAGGCTCTGGCAATGGCCTTCTTCGCCTTCCTGATATTGGCGGGCGAGCTGATGGCTACCCTTTCGATATAGGCCACACCCTCCAGCGGTGCCAGCATCTCGCTCATCCGCATAGGACGCCCTTCAGTGGCCGGGTCACGTCCGTAGGGTGTGGTGGTGGTCTTCATGCCGCTCAGCGTCGTGGGCGCCATCTGCCCGCCGGTCATGCCGTAAACAGCATTATTAATAAAGATCGTGGTGATATTTTCACCTCTGTTGGCCGCGTGGATGGTCTCAGCCGTGCCGATGCCAGCCAGGTCACCGTCCCCCTGGTAGGTGAAGACGATTATCCCGGGGCAGGCCCGCTTGATGCCTGTGGCCACAGCTGCCCCCCTTCCATGAGCAGATTCGGCCATGTCAACATCAAAGTAGTTATAGGCGAAGACCGAGCAACCGGGGGGCGGTATGCCGATCGTCCTGCCCCGCAATTCCATCTCGTCTATAACTTCGCACACCAGCCGGTGAGCTACCGAGTGGCCACAACCCGGGCAGTAATGAAACGCTGCCTTCTTTAATGATTCAGGCCTTGTGTAGATCAGCTTCATTATTTCAAACCCTTCTGGTAATAAAGCCTCGACATGACACGTCCAACCTCATCCGGTGCGGGAATAACACCTCCCGGCCTGCCGTAAAACGAGACCTCACCCTTACCGGCCAGCGCAAGCTGCACGTCCTCTATCATCTGCCCCATGTTCATCTCAAATACCAGTAACTGTCTGACATTTTTGACCAGCTCCCTGAGCGGCTCATCAGGGAATGGCCATAACGTCACCGGCCTGAACAATCCCACCTTGAGGCCTTTTGCCCTCAGACTCTTGATGGCACCCCTGGCAATCCTGGCAGCGATGCCGTAGGCAACCACCACCAACCTGGCATCATCCGTCATATACGTATCCCAGGTTGTCTCGTTCTTCTTTATCAACTGGTATCGTCTGAACAGGCTCCAGTTGATCTCCTCCAGCTCGGAAGGGTTGGAGGTAAACGTCTTCACGATCCTGCTGGCACCGCCTCCGGCTCCCTGCAATGTGCCCTCCCTGGTAGGGGTAATCTCCGGTGCCTCGCGCTTGAACTCGACCGGTTCCTTCATCTGCCCCAACACGCCGTCGCCCAGGATCATCACCGGTATTTTATACTTATCGGCCAGATCGAAGGCCCTCATGGTCATATCGGCCAACTCCTGGACGGAAGACGGCCCCAGCACGATGGTGCGGTAGTCACCGTGCCCGCCACCCCTGGTGGCCTGGAAATAATCCGATTGTGCAGCCGCAATGCTGCCCAACCCCGGACCACCACGCTGCATATTGACGATGACAGCCGGCAGCTCGCAGGCAGCCAGGTAGGAGATGCCCTCTTGCTTGAGGCTGATGCCCGGGCTGGATGACGAGGTCATGGCGCGTGCACCCACCAGACTGGCCCCATACACCATGTTGATGGCAGCCACCTCACTCTCAGCCTGGAGGAAGGTGCAGCCCTTTTTTCTGCCCAGGTGCATGGCCATATATTCAGTTAGCTCGTTCTGCGGAGTGATCGGATAACCGAAATAGCAGCGCAGCCCGGCCCTGATGGCCGCCTCGGCGATGGCGCTGTTGCCATCCATTAGCACCTTACTCACGGTAGACCTCGATGGCAACCTCGGGGCAGACCAGCGCACAGATAGCACATCCTGTACATTGACCGTTATTAATGAGTGTGGCAGTTGGATAGCCGGCTGCATTAATCCTGTCTGAAAGACTGATCACATGTTTAGGACAGAAAGTCACACACAGCTCGCAGCCTTTGCAGAACTCAAAGGAGATGACGATGGTGCCCTTTACCATTCTGATAGCAGATGTTTTATCAGTCACGATATTCCTTTCAATGCAAGCAGCTTTTAGAAATTGATTGGTAGTTAATGTAAACTTTGATTATTGTATGACCAAAGCACATGGCATGGCAAGTACGAGCCAAAAGGACAGTTAAAAAAAGACAGCCCTGAAAAAGGCCGCCTTTTTTAAGGAAGTAATTTCTACAAACCATCAGGCAGTGTAATCAAACCCTTGCCTTCTGAAGCTTATCCAGCACCGCTTCGGCTTCGGCCACCGTGCGTTCGACGACTTCCTTGACGGTGGGGATATCCTTGATGCCTCCTACATTCTGACCGGCAAACATGATGCCCTCATTCACATCACCCTGGGTAATGGCCATCAAATGCCTGCGGTTGCCTACGGCCTGTCGTGCCAGCACCCACAGGGGGTGAGATTCTTCCTGTCCCATCATCTGGAAGCTCATAGCAATGAACTTGGGGAAGGAAAGATTCATCAATTTCCTTACCTCATTGGCGCCTTTGAATGCCTCAATGAGGGGGAAGCCGCTCTTCATCATCTTCTGCGCAGCCTTGGTCTTGAGCACCCTGCCATCCATGCCATCGAAGACATGACTGTAAAGCGTGTCCTGCTCAGTGGCTTTCAGAATAAGCTGTTTATAATTATCGTGGACAATGCTTTCCTTGGTGACTATGAAACGGGTCCCCATCGAGATGCCCTCGGCCCCCAGGCAAAGCGCTGCAGCCAGCCCGCGTCCGTCGTAGANNGCGGCTGCCTCATGACCCGTAACCACCAAGGCATCACATCCAAGCTGTGCTGCTCTGGCAGCATGCTTGGCGACGGCAATAGTGCCCATGACTTTGCCACCATATGCGTGCACCTGGTCGATAAACCAGGGCTTGCCCAGTGAGTAGTTGATCAAAGGCACCTTCTCCTCTATGGCAGCTTCGATGTTTTCCTTGGCATTGGGCCCGATCAATATCTGGTTTATGCCGAACGGCTTATCCGTTTTCTCCCTGACTTCCCTGATCAGCTTGTGTGTCTCATCAGGTGTGCAGCGCGCAATGGCCAGTATGCCCAGTCCGCCTGAATTGGATACCGCAGCCACCAGGTCGGGCTCTGTGATCCAGTTCATACCTGCCAGCATAATCGGGTGCTTGATGCCAAAAAGCTCGGTCATACGGGTTTTGAACATTGATATACTCCTCCTTAGCACACAGAAAATAAATCATACTATTATATCAGTAGTCTGCCTTCGTCTCTATCTTCCTTTGAAAACAGGCTCCCTCTTTTCCACAAAAGCTTTTGAGCCCTCTAATTGCAACAGGTCACCCGAATAATCCGATCATTACCGGTTTTTCCAGACAGGGTCACGTTTTTCCAGAAATGACTTGATGCCTTCTACCATGTCTTCCGTCTTGGTAGCAAGCTGGAAACAATACCTGGTGGCCTCAGCATGGTGCTCGATAGTCCGCTCCAATCCCATATACAGCAATTGCTTGGTCATCCTGACAGCTAGCGGCGCTGCCTTCAGGAACTTTTTGGCCAGCTCCATGGCTGCCGGCATAAGCTGGTCATCGGGTACCACCTGGTGTACCAGCCCAATCCTCAACATCTCATTAGCATCGATAATCTCACCGGACATACATAGCTCAGCCGCCTTGGAAAAACCCACGATGTGAGGCAGCAGGTAGGTACCGGCACCTGTATCCGGTATCAGCCCCCTGCGCACGAAAACCTCACCCCACTTGGCACTCTGGGCGGCAATTCTGATGTCACACTGCAGCGGATATTCAGACCCTGCACCCACGGCAGCGCCATTAAGGGCACAGATGACCGGCTTGGGTATGCTGGCAAAAAACCACATATTGAATGTATCTGTCGTCTTAACCTTGGATTTCATATAGCGCAACTCTGTCTCAAAGGGCTGCGGCACATCTCCGCTGAGATCAGTGCCGGCACAGAAATATTTCCCCTTACCGGTCAGGATGACAGCCCTGACATTATCGTCCCTTAGAATTCGGCCCACGATATCCTCGAAAAGGTCGAACATCTCATGTGTCATCGCGTTCATCTTCTCCGGCCTGTTGAGTGTAATGATGCCGATTTGATCTTGGACTTCATAGAGCACATCTGTATTTGCCATGACTAACCTCCCTTAAAATAGTTATTTTCAGCCTCCTGCTCTACGGAAAAGCTATTCCGTTGTACAGTCAGGTCTGATATACTAATGAACCAAAGCAGGAACCCCTCTTTGACAGGTTGCTGTTTAGGTGATAACATGAAGCGCAGCGAATACCATTTCGTATAATTATAATACTAATTGGTATGACGGATGCTATTATATTTCATGCATAGATCATTGTCAACCAGATTTACCACAAAATTTGACACGTCAGCGGCGGGTTAACATGGCGCAGCGAAAAAATTTTAAAACTACCAGAAGCACGGGGGCGAAAGAGGTCATACGCAAGATGTCCAAGGACCCGGCCAAGGGAGAACGGCTACGGCATAAGGTCTATGATGCAGTTGTCAAGACACTCCTGCAGAGGCGCTCCGGGTCGTTCACACTGGACGAGATAGCGACCAAAATCGGGGGCTCCAAGGGCATAATCTACTATTACTTCAAGTCCAAGGGCGACCTGCTTTATAAGCTCAATAATTATTACTGGGATTTTATCGAGGAATCGCTCAACAGCTTTGCCAATGACCCTGACCTTGACGCCAGAGAAAAACTTACAAGGTTAATCAGGGGATATGTTCTGGTATCCTGCGAGCACTGGCAACTCTCACGCGCACTATGGAGCGACATAGCACTGGGAGAAGTATCCGCCGGACAGGCCCGTAGCATCACCAGGACCCGCAGGAATTACATCCGCTATATCGCCGGCCTTGTCGAAGAGATCACAAAAAAAGAAGACCTGGAAAAGGTCAATCCCAAGGTTGCAGCCCTGATGATCTTCGGCCTGGTTGTATATGTCTCCACCTGGTACAAAAAGAGCGGCAGCCTCTCACCGGAAGATGTAGCCAACTATGCCGTTAAAATGACCTTTCACGGCATCCTCAGTAAAAAGCAGCCGGATTAACTCTTAATCAAAGCCTGTTCAGGGCAAACTGGCAGTGGCCGTCTTTAGCCATGGTGCTTTCCATCTCAATGGTAGCATCCAGTCCCAGCCCCTCCAGAGCCGTCTTAGACGCGTTAATGCAGGCATAACGACACGGCATCTGGCCAACCACATCCTGGCCGCATTTCTCAACAATGGTTTTGAAAGTATAGCAGTCCTTCACATTATAGACCAGCCGCTTCTGCCAGTTCTCAACGATGGGCAGGATTCTGAACTGCTGCGTGCCCAGGTAGGCCACCTCAATAAACCTTTGCAGCACAAGCGGGAATTTCATCTCGCCGGTCCGGTCCACCGCCTCCCTGAGCACCTCGTAGGTACGGTCGGGATACTCCTCGCCAAGCTGCAGTGACCTGTGCATCCACTGCTCACCATATTGACCGAAAATATCTCTGGCCACTTCATCGACTTCATCGGCTTTCTTTCCCACCATGGCTCCGGCGAATTTCTCCACCACGATGGGAGGATCGAACTCCCTACGCAACAATGCCAGCATCTCCGGCGAAAGCTCAAAGGAAAACGGCCTCGGGGCTACATATACCTCATACGGTGTTTTGCGGGCTGCTTCTTCCGATTTCGTCGCCATCTTTAACCCTCCTGTAGTGTAACTGCTATAGCATTTTCGGGACAGATTTCCACACACCTGTTGCACATATTGCACTTATCCCTTCTCACGGGCAACACCTCGTAAACGCCCGGCTCACGCGGATCTGATTCCTTCAGCTTGAGCAGTTGCTTGCAGTATACCTGGAATACTACCTGTGGGCAGGCCTGCAGGCACTTCTTGCACCAGAAGGGCACCGTACATTTCGTCCTGTCAATTTCGATCTTGGGGAACTTAACCGGCAAACGCGTCAGGTCCACCGGTGTCACCTTGGGAACCTTCACCTTGCTCCTGTCAGCCATTACCATACCTCCTTCAATGCAGGAATCGTCATTCTTTCAACCAGTGAGATGGCCTTGCGCGGACAGGCTGTCTCGCATAATCCGCAGCCGAAGCATCTCATCTGGTCGATATTGGCCCTGTCCTGCGTAACATTCATCTTGAGCGCACCGAACTGGCAGCGCTGCACGCAGACGCCACAGCCGTTGCACAGGTCATAGTCAACCATGGCAACATAATGGCCTTTAAGCATATTGAAACCATGGTCCAGCCTCATGGTGAGAGCGTCGCAGATGGGGTAATCGCAGTTGCAGATACCGGCAATAAAGCGTGTGCCAAACAGCATAAGGCTGTGCACGAAGCCGCGCCTGTCCATCTCGCGCAGCCACTGCTTCGCTTCCTCAATGCTCAGCCACTTTACACCACCCTTATAGCGCTCGGGGTAGCGTTCCCACTTCAGCAAAGAGCATATAATCCCTAACGTAATTTCTCACCACCATTCGCGGATTATTATCACGTGCAGCGCATCCTATCCTGAAATACTTTCTTACCAAGTATCGCTCATATCTGATCTCACTTATGCAACACATATGCGAAAATGGCATATTGACTTCCATGATATAATATAACCTTTGGCGGTATTTTCCCGTTTTTCCTAACCTCCTGACCTCTTTTACCTCTCGTTTGCGGGAATTTGTCGCGACATCGTTAGTGAGGCAGGACAGGTCTAAAGAATGCCGGATAACATAGATGGTGGCTCTCACATGGGCGAATCGGCCCTGGAGCAGGTATCCGAGCTCTCATATTTATTTAAAGACCTGGTCAATAATATCGGCGCCGCCATCTACCTGGCGCAGGACCGCAAGTTCATCTTCGTTAATCCATTCTTCGAATTCCGCTCTGGCTATTCCGCAGCAGAGTTGATCGGGCATAATCCCCTCGATTTCGTCCATCCGGACGACAGGGAAACCGTCAGGGAGAAAGCCATCGACGCCCTCAAGGAGAGCGGCAGCAGGGCGCCATCCTATGAATATCGCTTCATCCAAAAAAGCGGCGAGATCATGTGGGTTATCGAGCGCGTCTCATCCATCGAGTATAAGGGTCGGAGAGCCGTGCTGGGCAGCTTCATGGTTATCACCAGGCGCAAGATGCTGGAAGAGGCGCTGAGAAAATCAGAGGATAAATACCGCAACATCCTGCAGCAGATGCAGGAGCCCTATTTTGAACGCGATTTAGAGGGACATTATACATTCGCCAACGATGCCATGTGTGCCATTACCGGCTACCCGCGCGAGGAGCTGATCGGCATGCATCTTAGCAAGCTTGTTCCCGCCAAAGAACGGGAAAAGCTATTGAACGTTATGAAATATGTGCTTGCGACAGGAAAGCCGGGCAGGACCCCGGTCTTCAGCATCATTCGCAAGGACGGCTCACCCAGATATGTCGAGACCTCGGTCGCACTTATCCGTGATGACAATGGCAGGGCCACGGGGTACAGTTGCATAGCCAGGGATTATACCGAGGAGAAGCAGCTTTTCGATGCACTTTCCGAGTCTGAGGAGCGGCACCGCAGGATGCTCGACCAGCTACAGGACTCCTACTGCGAGGTCGACCTGAAAGGCAATTTCACCTATGTCAACTCCACGATGTGTGATAACCTGGGCTTCACCCGGGAGGAGATGATCGGCAAAAATTACCGCGAGTTTATGCCCGCCAATGAAATTGAAGACATGTTCAAGGCCTTCAACCAGGTCTATCTCACGGGTGTGCCCAACCCGCGTTACCAGCATACGGTGATACGCAGTAACGGAGAATTAGTTTTTACTGAGACCTCCATCGACCTGGCCAGGGACAAGCAGGGCAATGCCATCGGCTTCCGCGCTCTTGTCCGAGATGTCACCGAGCGCAAGAAGCTGGAGGAAGAGTTGATACGCTCCGAGGAGAGATACCGTACTATCCTGAGCGAGATAGAAGA
>DFZI01000034.1:1233-3961 GCA_002383665.1 Dehalococcoidia bacterium UBA4060 | reverse complement strand
CCAATGTCTCACCGGTAAGGGACAGGCAGGGAAATATCATTGGCTTCCGAGCCGTCAGCCGTGACATCACCGAGCGCAAAAAACTCGAGCAGAAACTGGTTGAGATGGCCACGCACGACTACCTCACCGGCCTGCCCAACAGAGTCCTGCTCAACGACCGCTTCTCCGTGGCGGTCGCACATGCGCGCCGCAGCGGCTGCAAGCTGGCCGTGATATCGCTGGACGTAGATTCCTTAAAGACCGTCAACGATACCCTGGGGCATAGCGCGGGTGATGACTTGCTTCGGATGGTGGCCACACGTATGTCTTACGCCCTCAGGGCAAGCGACACGGTGGCCCGCATCGGTGGGGATGAGTTCGTGCTTCTGCTGCTGGACATACATGACCTCTCAGATGCCCTAATTATCACTGAAAAGATCATGGATTTCTTCAAGGACCCCTTTGTTATCGAAGGGCATTCCCTCAATGCCTCAGCCAGTATGGGCATAGTCATTTATCCCGATGAAGGCAAAGACCTGGACATTCTCATGCGCAAGGCTGATGCGGCCATGTACCATTCCAAGAAAGCAGGTGGCAACCGCTACAAGGTCTTCAACGACAGCGATAGGCAAGAGCTGAAATATTAATCACCCTAAACCTTCTTGCCTTTGTAGCTATCCCTGCTCAGGATGATGTTATGCTCCGATTCGTAGTTAAGTGCGTCCCAGTGAAAAAACTCACCACTCTGCCATCGCCTCCAGCGGTCCATATCCTCTTTCACCATAATATCCACCAGCACAGTGAATTTCACCCCCGGCTCCCAACCCAGCCTTTCCTTCGCCCTGCTATAATTGCCTCTCAGGTGGCTTACATCGATCGGCCGCAGGAAGCGGCTGTCGATGCTTACATATCTTTGCCAGTCCAGGCCAGCCGCGCTGAACGCCCTCTCGACAAACTCCTGCACTGAATGTGTTTCACCTGTGGCCACGACATAATCATCCGGCTTCTCCTGCTGCAGCATCAGCCACATGGCATTGACGAATTCGGGAGCATAGCCCCAGTCACGCTGTGCCGACATATTGCCCATCTTCAACTCCTTCTCCAGCCCCAGCGATATCTTAGCTGCGGCATTGGTGATCTTGCGCGTGACGAACTCCAGCCCGCGCAGGGGCGATTCGTGGTTAAACAGTATGCCATTGCAGGCGAAAATGCCATGACGCTCACGGTAATAACGCGTGATCCAGTAGCCATAAAGCTTGGCCGCAGCATAAGGGCTGGCCGGATGAAATACCGTCTCCTCCGACAGGCTGCCGCTGACACCATTACCATAAAGCTCGCTGGTAGAGGCCTGGTAAAACCTGATCTTTGGATTGGCGGTGCGGATAACTTCGAGCATCCTGGCTACACCCAGCCCCGTGGTAAGAAAATCGGCGATGGGTTGCTCAAAGGAAAGGCTGACAAACGACTGCGCCGCCAGGTTGTAGACCTCGTCCGGCTGCGCCGTATTCACCGCACGGTAAAGCGACGACAGGTCGGTCAGGTCAGCCGGTATCAGGCTGACCCGGTTAAAAACATCCAGATAATGCAGCCTCCAGTAATTGGGGGTGGAGAGCCGGCGGTAGGTACCGTATACGCGGTAGCCCTTATCCAGCAGCAGTTTCGCCAGATATGCGCCATCCTGTCCCGTGATGCCCGTTATCAAAGCAGTCCTGGCCATAATCTCGCAGTTCCTTTCAGCATTAAACGCTGTTGATATCCCATGGGAAGGTCTTACCCCCCAGGTACATCTTCCAGCGCCGCATGTCTTCTTCCACCATAATCTTTATGATATCATCGAATTTCACTTCCGGCCGCCAGCCGAGCGCCTCCTGCGCCTCGCTGCTGTCCCACAGCTCAATATCATCACCCGGACCTGACGTATCAGCCCTGACATATTCATGCCAGTCCAGCCCTACCAGAGAGAAGGTTTTTTCCACGAACTCCCTTACCGTGTGTCGCTCGTTGGTCGTCAGGATGTAATCATGCGGCTTATCCTGCTGCAACATCAGCCACATGGCCCTGACAAAATCGGGAGCATAGCCCCAGTCACGCATCGCTTCAATCTGGCCCAGTTCAAGTCTGCGGGAGAGCCCCAGGGCAATGCGGGCAGCCTCGTTGGTAATCTTGCGCGTGACAAAATCCAGCGGCCGGAGACAGGATTCATGGTTGGACATGATGCCGCTGGCCACGAACAGGCCATAACCCCGGCGGTAGATGTCGGATATGGCATAGCCGTAAAGCTTGGCAATGGCATAGGGGTCGTCAGGCTTAAAACGGCAACTCTCCATCGACGCAGGGCAGGCGCCTTTCCCCAGTATCTTCACAGTGGAGGCCATAAATATCTTTATCTGAGGATCTATGCAGCGCACGGCCTCCAGCAGGTTGGCCACAGCCATGCCGTTGACCTCGGCGTAGTTGATCGGTCGCAACCTCGAATAGGATGGCACCGTGAGGGCCGCCAGGTGGTAAATCTCGTCCGGCTTTTTCCTGCCGATGGTATCGTAGACCGAGGCCGTATCGGTCATGTCAAGCAGATCCACTTCCACCCGGTCCATGATGCCCAGGTAGCGCAGCCGCCAGAGGTAGGCAGGTGAGTTATCCTTGTCAACACCTTCTATTTTATAGCCTTTCTCCAGCAGCAACTGCGCAAGGTAAGCGCCGTCCTGTCCGGCTATGCCCGTGATCAATGCTGTTTTACCCATAACAAATA
>DFZI01000034.1:619-1147 GCA_002383665.1 Dehalococcoidia bacterium UBA4060 | reverse complement strand
AACAAGTTGTAAGCGTCCCTCTGGAGGACGCTAAGTAATTAGGAAACTATGCTTAAAATTTACAGACAGGTTAATCTTACCCACCTGATATTCTTAGCAGCGATCATTGCTTCCCTGTCGGCTCTTGTCCTGCCCCCGGCAGCGGCCGGTGCTGACAGCATTACGATCTCGACTACGACTTTGGGCAGCGGACAGGTTAACGTTTATTACTACACTGCCCTTGAGGCCACCGGCGGCTCGGGACCCTACACATGGAGAGTATCAGCCGGCAACCTTCCTTCAGGATTGACACTGAGCACAGCGGGGATCATCTCAGGCACACCTGTCACTGAAGGAACTTCCACCTTCACCGTACAGGTCACTGACAGCGCTCCCCATACTGCCACCCGGAGCTACACATTTACAGTATCCCCAAGCTCGGCGTCCTCGTTGACTATCACCACCACCACACTTCCCGACGGCACAGCAGACACCTATTATTCAACCCAGCTTGCTGCAGCCGGGGGTTCGGGCGCCTATAACTGGGCT
>DFZI01000034.1:0-579 GCA_002383665.1 Dehalococcoidia bacterium UBA4060 | reverse complement strand
AGCCTCCACCACCCCACTTGCCATCTCAACTGTTAGTCTCCCCCAGGGAACTGCCGGCAACAGCTTCTCAGCGCAACTTGCTGCAACGGGCGGCACCGCACCCTATTCCTGGACGATCTCCTCGGGCGGCCTGCCACCGGGGCTCACTCTAACTGCAGCAGGATTGATCTCCGGCCAGCCCTCTACGCAAGGCACCTACAGCTTCGGCGTGCGGGTGAGCGATAATCTTTCCCAAACCGCCGGACAGACCTATTCATTGGTCATCAGCCCGGGCACACAGCCCGTGTCGATCACGACCGATTCGTTGCCCGGAGGGACAGCGGGCACGCCATACTCGGCTACCCTGTCTGCTGCAGGCGGGTCGGAGCCTTATACTTTTCAGGTCACGGGCGGCAGCCTGCCCGATGGTCTGTCGCTCAGCCCCTCCGGCACAATTGCGGGCAAACCGGTCACGACGGATAACTACACCTTCTCCATCACGGTCAGGGATTCCAGCTCGCTGATAGCCAGCAGGACATATACCATCGCCATCTCTGCTGCCACCACACCTTCCCCAACCCCAGGCTCGCCTGCGCCGGA
>DFZI01000074.1 GCA_002383665.1 Dehalococcoidia bacterium UBA4060 | reverse complement strand
GTAGCTACCGGGTCTTGCGAGAAGACCGTCTCCCTGCTGTAGTCGCCCTGGTAGAGGCGGACGCATCTACCGCCCTTCAGGTCTATGGCGGGTATAATCTCCATCTTATGCAAGCCTCTCTAAGATTATACCGTACTGACTGGATGCGTCAATTTTATCGCTGCTGTATCCCAGCTCAAGCAGTATTTCCTCGCTATGTTCTCCCAGCAGGGGAGGGCGTCTGACCTTATTTTGCTCGAGGTTCGTCATTTTGAGCGGCAGGCGTGACATCAGCATATTTCCCGCTTCCGGATATTCAACCTGGCAGAGCATATGTCTGGATCTGACCTGTGGGCCATCGATCACCTCTCCTATTCCCTGCACAGGTGCGCAGGGCACACCCTCGTCCTCCAGCCGTGATAGGAGGTCGGCACTGTTGAACTTACTGATGGCAGGCTCCAGTATCTTCAGCAGTTCACTGCGGTGTTCCAGCCTCCTGGCATTGGTGACGAAGCGGATGTCTTTTTCCAGGTATTCCATGTTGATCGCCCGGCAGAAGCCGTGCCAGAAAAGCTCCTGCGTGACGCCGATAAAAACGTACCTGTCGGAGGCTTTGAAGCACTGGTAAGGGACAAAGACGGGGTTGCTTGATCCCATGCGTGGCAGAGAAAGTCCGGTTAATGAGTAGCCGGTGATGATGGAGCTCATAAAAAAATATGGCCGTGTCGAAGAAGGCCGCGTCGATATAACGGCTCTTGCCGTCCTTCTCTCGCATCATCACGGCCAGCAGTATGCCGTAGGCGGCGATGAAGGCGGTCCCCAGCCCGATGACCCCCGGCCCCACGCGCACGGGCTGCCTGCCATCTTCACCTGTCACTGCCATGAATCCTGACATGGCCTGTGTCACAGGGTCGTAGGCAGGCCTCTGGCTGTAAGGGCCGGTCTGACCGAAGCCGGATATGGAGCAGTAGATAATGCGGGGATTGATGCGGCTGATTTCCTCATAGCCGATGCCCATGTTGGAGGCGGTGCCCGGCGTAAAGCTCTCCAGCAGGATATCCGACCCCGCAGCCAGCTTGAGCGCAATTTCCAGTCCCTCCGGCTTTCGCAGGTCGATGGCCAGGCTCCGCTTGTTGCGGTTGGCATTAAAGAACGCGGTGGCAACGCCGCCCTGGCAATAAGGCTCACCGTGCAACGGCTCAACCTTGATTACATCGGCGCCGGCTTCAGCCAGCATAAAACCGCACATGGGGCCGTCAGCAGCGTGGCTGAAATCGAGTACTTTCAGACCTTTTAGTGGCAGCAATTGGCAATCCTCCAGATAAATCGGTGGACTAAGTTATATCACTTATCAGAGTAGCTTTACAACAGTCAATGCAGAGGGTGCTTACAGGTCATTGACTTAAAAAAAGTGTGAATGTATACTTTGGACACTAAACATATTGGGGGGTATTTTATGAAGCTTTCTTGCCTGCAGGAAAATCTAAGCAAAGGTCTTAATACCATCAGCAGAGCAGTTGCTACCAGAACAACCCTGCCGATCACACAGAATGTACTGATTTCAACGGACCAGTCACAGCTCAAGCTGGCTGCTACCAACCTTGAGATAGCTATAAGCTGCTGGGTGGGAGCCAAGATAGAGAATGAAGGTTCAATTACCGTACCGGCACGTGTATTCAGCGATTTCATCACCTCGTTGCCCAGCGATGTCATCAGCCTCGACCTCAAACATCATACGCTTGAGATCAAATGCGGACGCTATGAGGCCAGGATCAATGGCCTGGATGCTGCCGATTTCCCGCCTATCCCCCAGGTGGGCGACGGCTTATATACCAAGGTGCAGGCAGAGGAGCTCAAGCAGTCCATCAGCCAGGTAGCCTTTGCCGCCGCTGCCGACGAATCGCGCCCGGTCCTGACCGGCGTGCAGACCGAGTTTGAAGGCAGCAAGATGACAATGGCCGCTGCCGACGGCTTCAGGCTGGCGGTGCGGCGCTCCAACCTGCTGTCGCCTGTCAAGGACAAGGTCGCCATGATCATACCGGCCAAGGCCTATCACGAGCTTAACCGTCTCATGACCGAGCCTGACCAAGAGATTGAGATCACGCTCAACGCCCAGAAGAGCCAGGTGCTTTTCAAGCTGAAGAATATCGAGATGGTGTCGCAGCTCATCCAGGGCACCTTCCCCAACTACACACAACTCATCCCCCAGACCTATAGCACCCGGGCACGTATCGACGTGGCTGAATTCCAGAGGGCCATAAAGATGGCCTCCATCTTCGCACGCGATGGCAGTGGCATTGCCCGCATCGTCATCACACCAGGCGCCACGCCGGAAGCCGGCAAGATGACCATCACGGCCCGCGCCGACGAGATCGGAGATAACGTGGGTGAGATCGATGCCCTGGTGGACGGCGAGACTGCCAAGATAGCATTCAACGCCCGCTACCTTTCCGATGTGCTTTCGGTGATCAGGCAGGCCCAGGTTTCAGTGGAGCTCACAACTCCCTCCAACCCCGGCGTCATCCGCCCCATCGGCGTGGACAACTACGACCACGTCGTCATGCCGATGTTCGTTCAATGGTAGGTATTTAATCTCATAGCAGTTATGTAGTTATCTCCACTGGATTGATGCCTGTGGTATCGGTCGTATCCTTATTTGGTCTCAATCTTTAATACTATGGCTTTCAGATGATAATATCGGGTCGGGTAACCGCTACCTACTGTTTATTAGGAATCGGATTTATGAAATAAAGAAAATTGATTCTGATTATTTCATTGAAGAATAATTTAAAATGAACTCCTATTAAGCCAGCCATTCTATGCGTATGTTATGATTGGTCTTGAATTTTTGAAACTCGGTGTCGCCGGTGACCAGGGTGGCGTTCTTTATCTGAGATAGAGCGGCGGCGAAGCAGTCGGCATAGGCAATAGGGCAGTCGCTTTTAAGGTGGGATGCCGCCAGAGTGAGAGTGCGGTCCACGTTGACTATCTCAATGGGCAGTTCATCAATGCGGGCCAGAGTCTCCTGGGCCCTGGGTAGCCCTCTTTCCCGCTCAACTATATACACAACCTCGCCCAGGTTAACCATGCACATGTAGAGGCAGCATTTACCTTCTGCGGCCGCTTTTAGTAGATTATGTATCCTGTCACTGCCGGGCTCGGCTTCAAAATAGGCAAGCAGCGCATAGCTGTCCAGGATGTAATCTCCGGCTATAGCCGCACTATCTGCCACGTTTTGAATCTTCCGACCTTGATTTTGCCAGCTCTTTAACCAGGGATGGCCTGCCTTTCAGCATTCCCAATGCGTCTTTTAGAGGTGCCCTGGAAGCCGGGACAACAGAAATAACGCCGCCATAATCAATGATATGTACCCTGTCGCCCTTTTTCAGGCCGTATCGCTCACGCAGCTCCCGTGGAATTACTACCCATCCTTTTTCCGAGAGTATAGACGTGTTCATAGTCTCTTTACGTATATCCTTTTATTTAAATAGTATATACAAAAATGATAAAAATATCTACTGGCTTTAGGCGGCCTTTGGCTCTTATGGCAACTATGGTACATTCGGGCAAGATAAACCTTTTTGTTCGATGTGCAGTTTTACAGATCAGGAAACGGCAAAATTTATGTTGGAAATATGAGCAAGGATTACGGAGGTTAACCACATTCTTATGAAAAAGCTATTTTGTATCTTAGCTGCAGTTTTTGTTTCACTTACCTTTCTTTTGCCCGGCGGGATGGCGATGGCCGATAATAGCACCGACCTGTCAAACAGGACGGCAGCGAAACCTGCCCTCGGCATAAGGGCGCCTCAGATAATAGAGGTCAATCATTCATTCACGCTACAAGTCGTGGAAAAGCATTCACGTAAACCGGAATCCGGGGTCTCTGTATATCAGGTGAAGGCCGAGGCCATGCGTAAGCTTATGGCCAGCGATAATGTTAGCGGCGTTAGAGCCATGATAGGTAATTATGCTGTCGTAGCGGCAAACGGCGGCATCCTCACAGGCACAACTGGCGATGATGGTGTTCTCAGGTACACGTTCACAGAAGCTGATAACTATATCATTGTCGCTGTCAAAGATGGATTTGTGCCGGGCTTTACCAGGGTGCATGTAGTTAAGGAGTTGAAAAGAAAGCTTAATGTCACGGCACCTGCAAGTGCCGCGCCCGGCCAGGAGATCACCATCACGGTAATGGAGAGGGGCATAGTGTGCTCGGCCATCGGGCTGGGCAAGATAACGAGTCCCGTCCGGAACAGCAACGGTGGAGACAGGCTTAAGGCTCCCGGACAGGTAAAAGCAGCGGAGACGGCAAAAGTGCAGGAGGCAACAAAGACAGCGGTTAAACCTGTAGTGGTGGCTGGAGCCGACGTTTACGCGGTTAAGATGGATGCTGTCGAGCCTGATCCCGGGTTAAGAGAGCCCGATGCCAGACGAAATGGTGTGGATGAGCTATATGCTGCCGTGGCTAAAGATAAAGGCTTCCTGATCGGGAAAACCGGTGAAGATGGGAAACTCGCCTATACGTTCACTGAAAAAGGCAGGTATCTCCTTGTGGCAGTGAAGGACGGTTATCTGCCCGGTTTTGACCGGATCCGCATTTATCCGAAGAATTCTGTATCAGATCAGCCGAAGGAAACATCCGGCATATATTAAACTCCGGCTATGCGTGTTGATAACACTGCAGCTTGATCTCAGCGTAGCAGCCAGGAGAGATGACAGTAACATAGTTGGCCGGTGATACCTGTTTATGCTTACCTGGGCGGTGCTCTTGTGACTCTGACCTCACCCAAGCGGTGCCGGCTGCGGAACACGATAAAAGCGATAAATGCCAGCGAATAGAGGATCAATACAAGCGAGCTGCCGGTTAGCCAGATACACAGGGGGAGAAACGGTGCTGAGATGGCGATGGATGAGAACAGGTGTCGTGTAACCAGCAGTGCTATCCCAATGATCGGCAGAACTATGTACATGGCCACCGGAGTGAGCATCAGGAAAACGCCGATGGTGGTGGCAACACCCTGGCCGCCTTTGAATCCTATGTATACGGGGTAGCAGTGTCCCAGGAGACAGGTAAAACCGGCACCCAGGACCCAGGGGAAGGCTACACCCACTGCCTGGGCAATGATTATAGCAAGCGATCCCTTGCCGATATCGAACACAGAGACAACTACACCTTCCCAGAAACCGACACTGCGAAATACTGCCCCTGCTCCCATGTTGTTCACGTCAATATCACGGATATCTATGCCTTTCTTTATTTTCGTTACAATATATGCAGTAGGAAACGAACCAAGTAAATAGCCTATCAGCAGTGTTGCTACACCGAGCCAGGTAAACCACATTCTGAGATAGGATTATATCAGGTATTGGCAATTTATATAACCTGCTGATTATGCGTCTTACAGATTGTCCTGTTGCCAAAGTCCTTCCTGATAAAATATACTTAGCGATGGCCGGTTGGGGCAGGAGGAGCAGGGGCATCGAAGATGCCCGGAATGAATCGAACATGGAAGGTAGTTGTCATGGATAATTCTATGTATGACAGGATACCGGAGCTGATTGCAAAGCTAAGTGATGAAGATGGCCTGGTCAGGCAGGAGGCAAGGATTGCACTCCAGGCTCTGGGTAAGCCGTCTGTGCCCCAGTTATGCTGGGCGATGAAAAGCAAGGACAAGCATGTAAGGTGGGAGGCTGCCAAGGCCCTGGCAGAACTGGCAGATCCGGAATCGGTGCCNNGTGCCTCTGCTGGAAGCTCTTCTGCTGACGAAAAAACATAACTGGCTGTGGGAAGGTGCCAGACATGTTGTCCGCGGGCAGGCCAAGGGGGATATGGCGGAGTTGCTCAACCCGCTGGTCAATGCCTTCGACAGCATCGATTTCAGGATAAAGGTCCCGCTCGAGGCACGAAAACTGTTGATCAAGCTCAGGTCGCTGATGCAGGAGGAAAAAGAAAAAGGCAAGGTCGCAGTCTGAGCCCTCCTGACAGCTCTTGCCGGGTATTCTGATAACCCGTGTCCCAGTGAAAATAATAAATAAGGCCGGATCATGTTTAAACGTGATCCGGCCTTTGACTGTAAAGGGCCTGGCGATTAGCTTTTAAAGGTGAGTATGAGGGCCCCGCCCAGGTCGACCCTGTCATTATCCTTCAGCCGTTGCCTGCCCTGACCCGTGATCGACACCCCATTCAGCCGTGTGCCGTTGGTGCTGCCGGCATCTTCAATGAAGCATTCGCCGTTTTTATATTCGAAACGCAGGTGCTGTCGTGAGATGAGGTCTGCCTGGCTTGGACTGATCAACGAGATGAGATCGTTTCTGCCAAGTGTCCCTGCCTGGCCGCCCAGGGCGATGTTTTCACCCTCTGCCGTGACAAAGCGGGCGCCGGTTACTGAGCCGTGTCTTGTCCCGGTACTGGTAATGGTTTCAGCTTGTGACCGGTAGCCTGTCCCAGCCACCGCCGGGGCCATGGAGGGCTTCCTTCGAGTTGCCAGAAGGATGATCGCCACGGCTGCTGCCGCCAGGAGAGCAATAAGCAGGGCATACGACATCCAGGCATTATTTCCTGATCCGCTGCCCATGCCCGGCAGCCAGGACAGGAAGCCGCTATCTTCACTGTTGGTGGTGGCCTCTGACGCAGACTCATAAACCGCAGGCGCTACTGAAACGGTGACGCTGGCGCTTACGCTGCCATCGACGTTGGTAGCGGTCAGGGTATAAGTGGTTGTAGAACCGGGGCTTATGGTTAGGCTGCCGGAACCTGAGACCGTGCCGATGCCAGGGGTTATGGTCACGGTGAAGTCCCTTTCAAGCACGTCGCTGACCGTCCAGCTTAAAGTTGCCGTCTGTCCCTGCTGGAGGCTGGCAACGTCAACTGAAAATGAGTTGATGACCGGCGGCGGATCGATCTGTATCTGAGGCTGGACAGGTGCCGGGACGGGCTGGATTATATACTGCGGCTGTTGGACCACTATCACGCGCGGGTAGACGAAGGTGGACCACCTGTAGGGATATGGCCAGTCGTAATAGGGATAATGGGGTGGCGGAGGCGGTATATAGGGTGCAGGTGGAGCGGGTGGCGCAGGCGGAGCAGGAGGAGGTGGCGGGTATGGGGAGCCTGAAGCATGGCCGACGGTCACATTTTGCTCGACGTTGACATTTACAGTCACATTGTCAGATGCGAATGACGGTGTGGACAGGAATAACAGCGCAGAGAAGGCCAGCAGCGCTGCTGTCAGGATGGGAACTGTTTTTCTGATGCTCATGTATTTCTCCTTGTGGTTTTATTTGCAGTTCTGGTTTCTGAGATTAATATACAGGCATCAGAATGCATCCGCTTGACCGGATGCTAATAGGCGGCTAATAGATATCTGATAGATGGCTGATAGTTGCCTGACAAATCCAGTGCAAGTATGGAAACACCACACTGAATTTTTTCACCGTCAGCCACCAGAGATAGCCTGAATTACAGCAGTAAAAATGAGCTGCTTACTTCTTTTTAAGTTTTTTTATCTCCTCTTCCACCTCTCCGGCGCCCTCTTTGTAGAATTTCTCCTCGTCGGGAGCAA
>DFZI01000006.1:24079-27123 GCA_002383665.1 Dehalococcoidia bacterium UBA4060 | reverse complement strand
ATTTGGAATTTAATAATACTGGACCCCATGATGAATGGGCTGATTGCCCTTTCACAATATACATACGATAATTTTGGACTGGCTATCATTATTCTGACCATAGCTATCAGGCTGATTCTTTTACCGTTGACTTACAGGCAGGCGCAATCCACCAAAGCCATGCAGTCACTCCAACCCAAGCTACAGGAGATCCAGAAAAAGTATGCCCGCGACCAGAAACGTATGCAAGAAGAAATGATGCGCCTGTACAAAGAAGCAGGCATGAACCCCCTTGGCTGCATGTGGCCGATGCTGATTCAGCTCCCTATCTGGATTGCACTCTACCAGTCCATCATGCAGGCGCTGGCTGCTACGCCTGAGAATCTGCTCCTCCTGTCGCAGCATCTATATAACTGGGATATTGTAGCCCGGGCCATTCCGCTTAATGAAGATTTCCTGGGTATGAAGCTATCACAGCCTGACCAGACGTTGATACTTGCCATACTGGTCGGTGTGACCATGTGGGTACAGCAAAAAATGGTTACAGCCCCCAGCACCAACCCCCAACAGCAGCAAATGTCAAGCATGACAACCGTAATGATGCCGCTGATGTTTGCTTTCTTTACGCTATCTTTCCCCAGTGGACTGGCACTTTACTGGGTTGTCTCGAATATAATTGGTATTATAATTCAATACTTTGTTGAAGGTGGGTGGGGTTATTTGACTTTACCTTCCTTTAAACCAAAGCCACAGCCGGCTACCGATGCCCAGAAGGATGCACAAGCCCCCAAGGCCTTGAAAGAGGGAAGTGGAAAGAAGAAAGGATAGAATTGAAAGAACTGGAAGTAAGCGCTAAAACAGTTGACGAGGCAACAAGGGTTGCGCTTGAACAGCTTGGTGCTACCAGGGATGAGGTGGAGGTTACTGTTATCAAAAAGGGCAAAAGTGGAGTGCTCGGCATGGGTGCCGAGGATGCTGTGATACGGGTAATCATCTTAGAAGATGAGCCGAAGCTTGAAGCAGTACCCGATGTCGCCATAATAGCAAAGCAGGTTTTAACTGATCTGCTGAAGGCAATGAAGATAGATGCCACAGTTGAAGCAATCATTTCAGCCGAGGCCGGAGTTCCCGTATCTCTCAATATAGAGGGGGATGATCTGGGTGTGCTCATCGGGCGCAGGGGGCAAGCACTATCGTCTCTGCAGTACCTGGTCAGATTGATTGTGGCCGAGAAGGTCAAGCAGTGGATATCCATTAACGTAGACGTGGACTGGTACAAGAAAAGACATTACGATGCTCTCCGGAAGTTGGCATTGCGCCTGGCCGAACAGGTTGCGCGCAGGAAACACCCTATAACTATGGAGCCCATGCCGCCAGATGAAAGACGCATAATCCATATCACGTTGGCCAATAATCCGGATGTAACAACCCAGAGCACTGGGGAGGGGAACAGCCGCCGAGTAGTTATTCAATCAAGGAAGCGATAAAAATGTTCCAGCCAGTCAGCAGCAAGGTCAATTTTCCTGATGTTGAGAAGAAAGTACTTGAATTCTGGAAAGAGAACGATATTTTCACCAAGAGCATAGAAAGTAGGAAAACTGCACCCCGTTTTATTTTTTACGAAGGCCCTCCCACAGCCAACGGCAATCCGGGCATCCATCATGTGCTCTCGCGTGTGTTCAAGGATGTCATACCACGCTACAAGACTATGAAGGGGTACTGTGTACCGCGCAAGGCAGGATGGGATACCCATGGGCTGCCTGTCGAACTGGAAGTAGAGAAACAGCTTGGCTTTACGAGCAAAGCACAAATCGAAGAATATGGGATTGCCCGGTTCAACCAGCTTTGCCGTGAAAGCGTGTTTAAATACCTCAAGCAGTGGGACTTACTGACCGAAAGGATCGGTTTTTGGGTGGATCTCGACCATCCTTATGTAACACTGGATAACTCTTA
Source organism: Dehalococcoidia bacterium UBA4060 (assembly GCA_002383665.1). Lineage (GTDB taxonomy): Bacteria > Chloroflexota > Dehalococcoidia > GIF9 > UBA5629 > UBA6808. The sequence continues at coordinate 25,191 of DFZI01000006.1, read as the reverse complement.
TATTGAATCATGCTGGTGGGCCATCAGACAGCTCTGGGATAAAGACTTGATCTATCAGGGGTACAAGGTCACACCTCATTGTCCGCGTTGTGGCACATCGCTAAGCTCGCATGAGGTGGTGCTGGGTTACAAGGACGATACCGTCGACCCCTCCATTTATATCAAGTTTAAGATTGTAAAACTGCCCCGCGTGTCCGACGATTCCGGTGACAAGTTCTCACTTCATAAAGCTGTCAGTGAGGGTAGAGCTTATTTTCTGGCCTGGACCACCACACCCTGGACTTTACCCGGGAATACCTCGCTTGCGCTGGCTGCTGATGCTGATTATGGCGTGGTAGAGTACAAAGGTGATTACCTGGTTCTGGCCACCGCCCTGATGGACGCTGCAGGTCTGGGTGACAGGCCTGTTTTAAAGGTAATGAAAGGCAAAGAGCTGGCCAATGCCATGTACGAGCCATTATATAATCCCCATTTATTTAATGTGGAACGTCGACGAATCAGGCCGGGCACACAGGGCATCTATGACATACAGAAGCCTGATCCCAAGCTTTTATACAAGACTATCAATGCCGATTTTGTCTCGATGGAAGATGGCACCGGCATCGTACATATCGCTCCTGCTTTTGGTGAGGTCGACTTTGTAGCTGGCGTTGAGAATAATCTGGACTTTGTCCAGCAGGTTGATCTCGCTGGCAACCTGACAGGCACATATTCTTTCTCGGGTAAGTTTGTCAAGGATGCAGATCCCGAGGTGTTGAAGGACCTGGAATCGCGTGGGCTGCTGTTTAAAAGCGGAAAGATCACGCACACCTACCCCTTCTGCTGGCGCTGTGATTCTCCCCTTGTCTACTATGCCAAAAAAACGTGGTATATCCGTACTTCGGCTAAAAAGGACGAGATGATAGCAGGCAACCGCCGGATCAACTGGTATCCTGAGCACATTAAAGAAGGTCGTTTCGGCGATTGGCTGAAGAATAATGTTGACTGGGCCTTTAGTCGTGAGAGATACTGGGGCACACCGCTCAACCTCTGGACCTGTGAAAAGTGTAAACATATTGATTGCGTCAGCAGCAGGGATGAGATCAAGAACAAGCCTGGTCTTTCCGGTTATA
>DFZI01000006.1:0-23981 GCA_002383665.1 Dehalococcoidia bacterium UBA4060 | reverse complement strand
GACCAGACGCGTGGTTGGTTCTACAGCCTCCATGCACTATCTACGCTTATCTTCGATCAGCCCTGTTTTAAGAATGTTATCTGCTTGGGGCATATACTGGATGCTGAGGGTGAGAAGATGAGCAAGACCCGTGGTAATGTGGTTGATCCCTGGACAGTGCTTGATACCTCCGGCGCCGACGCACTCAGATGGTATATGCTTACCTCTGCACCTCCGGGCAATGTCAGGCGCATGTCATCTGATATGGTAATCGAAGTCATGCGCAACTTCCTCATGACTTTATGGAATACATACTCTTTTTTTGTTATCTATGCCAATATCGATAATTTTGTTCCTCAGAAGAATCACGTGGCTCCAGTCTCTGACCTCGATAAGTGGCTGCTCTCTAGCCTCAACAAGCTGGTGCAGGAAGTCGATATGCTGCTTGATAACTATGACCCCACTACGGCGGGCCGCAAGATCGAGTCCTTTGTCAACGATCTTTCTAACTGGTATGTCAGGCGCAGCCGAAGACGTTTCTGGAAGAGCCAGAACGATGACGATAAGATCTCAGCCTACGATACATTATACCGGGCACTGGTGACTTTATCGAAGATACTGGCTCCCTTCACTCCCTTTGTAGCAGAGGAGATGTACCAGAACCTGGTCAGGGCCGTCGATAAGACTGCGGCAGAAAGTGTGCATCTCGCCGCATGGCCTGATGCTGATACCGATCTGATTGATGAGGATATTATCGCTTCCACCGAACTGGCTATGAAAGTATGCAGCATGGGACGTGCTGCCCGTTCCAGAAGCCAGGTAAAGGTAAGGCAGCCGTTGCCCAAAGTTGTGGTCAAACTAAGGTCATCCAGCGAGCGTGAAGCCTTGAACAGGCTGGCCCCGCAGGTACTTGATGAGCTGAATGTAAAGGACGTTGAATTCTCTACCGAAGGCCTGCAGGAGAGCGGCCGGTTATCAGTTTGTGTGGAGGGGGATTACCATGTGGGAGTTTCAACAGAGCTTACGCCAGAATTGATCAATGAGGGCCTGGCCCGTGAGATAGTTAGACGTATTCAGACCATGCGCAAATCGCACGGATTGGAAATTGCTGATCACATTGACACATACTACCAGGGCAACGAGCAAATTGATAATATGATGAAGGAATACTCCGAATATATCCGCCAAGAGACCCTTTCGGAGAAGATCTCCAAAGGTGCATCTCCGGATGGCTCCTACTCAGAGAAGTTCAAGCTCTCAGGCATTGAGATTACCCTTAGTATCAGGAAGAAATGAGGTGGCTCGGCGCCATATGTTATTTCAATCTAATAAGTAGCTGGGCCGTGCCTTTACTCGGGTGGGGGACTGACCGTCAATGTGGCTGTGGTTGTTAATGTGTTATTGCCGCGTATGAAAGTGATGCTGACTTCTTCGCCTATTTGAGAGCTACGTAACAATTTTAAAAGCTCTGGGGCGTTGTTGACTTCGATCCCCTTGTATTTGGTGATTACATCAAGCCGCCGCAGGCCGGCCTTGGCTGCTGGGCTTCCCGGCTGTACAAAGGTTATTACCGCACCTTTTCTCGTTCCAAGGTTATTATAGAAAGCCACATACTCATCGACGGTGTATAACTCAACACCCAGGAAGGGGCGGGTCACATAGCCCTTGTTGATCAACTCCTGAATAATGGGCAGCGCCGAGTTGATGCTAATGGCATAGCCCATGCCTTCTACGCCCACGGAGGCTATTTTGGCACTCGTAATACCAATCACCTCTCCCTTCATATTAAGCAAGGGGCCGCCGCTGTTGCCCGGATTGATGGCTGCCGAGGTCTCGATCAGGTCATACAGGGCGTCATCTTCTTCAGTGTTAAGTGATACCTTGAGGCCGCTGATAATGCCTTCCTTGGCTTTGATACCCTTCCCAAGCGGATTGCCGATAGCTACTACCCAGTCACCCACACGCAATTTACCTGAATCGCCAACAAAGCTTTGCTGAAGGTTGGGCAGGTTGACCTTGACGATAGCCAGATCAGTGGTTGGATCGCGGAAGATGTTCGATGAATTAGCCTCGTAAGCACGACCGTCAGAAAACTGCAGGACTATTTTGTTTGCGCCTTCCACGACATGGTTGTTGGTGACCACAATTCCTTTGCTGTCCAAAACCCAGCCTGATCCTGCTCCAGATTGAGTTATGCGTCGGCTGAACATGTCGCTGAAGACCTGTTCAGTCGTGATTGTAACTACGGACGGGTAGCCTCTTTCCACGACGTCGGCTATGCTGGGCAGGTTTGATACTCCGGTCTCGGGAGATGGCATCTTCCAACCGGGATCAATCGGGATGATGCTGGCTGTCGTTGAAGTATTTGCTTGTGTGGCTGCAGGTATCTCGGCCGGCGGTTGTGGAAGAGTTGTTATTTCTATATGACAGGCAGTTGTTACTGTAAGTATAAATACCAGTGCGATGGCTATAGACAGCTTTCTCATTTTAGATACCTCTATATGCTATGACAAACGGAAAGGATTTTAGCACAAAGGTATATTACGAGCAAAAGGTCGGGCGAACCTATACTGGGTTGCCCGACCTGATTACTTATTAGTATCGTATTTTATTTCTCTGCGTAGTTGACCTTGGGTAGCTGGCTGAGGGCCTTCTTGACCGATTCTTCAGAATAAGCGTCGGCCTCCATTTTGCCTGAGAGGAACTGGTCGTAGGCAGAGAGATCGAAATGACCGTGTCCGCTGAGGTTCATCACGATGGTTTTCTTCTCGCCTGACTCCTTGCATTTGAGTGCTTCATCGATCAGCACCTTGATGGCATGCGATGGCTCGGGAGCAGGTATAATGCCCTCGGTCCGGGCAAATTTGATGGCACTCTCGAACGTGGACTTCTGGTCGACGGCCCTGGCCTCGATCAGCCCCAGTTTGTGCATATGTGATACCAGTGGGGACATGCCATGGTAGCGCAGGCCGCCGGCGTGAATAGGCGATGGTATAAATGAATGTCCCAGTGTGAACATTTTCATAATGGGGGTCATGCCAGCCACATCGCCATAGTCCCATGTGTAAGGCCCTTTGGTCATGCTGGGGCAGGCGGTTGGCTCGACGGCAATGATTTGTGTCTTCTTGCCTTTCTTGATCTTATCAGCGACGAAGGGAACTGATATGCCACCGAAGTTGCTGCCGCCACCAACACAGCCGATTACTATATCGGCTTCTGCATCGGCCTTTTCAAGCTGCAACTGCGTCTCAAGTCCGATGATAGACTGGTGCAGGATGACGTGGTTGAGCACGCTGCCCAGCGTATAGCAGGTATCGTCACGGCTGAAGGCGTCCTCGCAGGCTTCACTGATGGCAATGCCCAGGCTGCCCGGCGAGTTGGGATCCTCGGCCAGTATCTTCCTGCCGATATTGGTATCGGGGCTGGGGCTGGGCACGACCTTGCCCCCCCAGGTCTCTATCATAATGCGGCGGTAGGGCTTCTGTTCATAGCTGACCCTGACCATATACACCTTGCACTCGAGGCCGAAGAACTGGCAGGCAAGGGCCAGTGCCGAGCCCCACTGACCTGCACCGGTCTCGGTAGTTAGCCTCTTTATACCGGCCTTCTTGTTATAATAGACCTGCGCAATGGCGGTGTTGAGCTTGTGGCTGCCCGCCGGGCTGCCGCCCTCGTACTTGTAAAAGATCTTGGCTGGCGTATCCAGGAATTTTTCCAGCCTGTTAGCCCTGATCAATGGTGAAGGCCGGTACTTGTGGTACAGTTCCTGGACTTCCTCGGGTATCTCGATGAATCGCTCCTGGCTGAACTCCTGTTCATTAAGCGTGGGAGGAAAAAGTGGTGGTGGAAGGGTAGTCGGCTCCTGTGTCTGAGGGTGCAGTGGCTTGGGTAGTGGCTGGGGGAGATCGGGCAGGATGTTATACCACCTGGTCGGCATCTCCTTCTCTGTCAGCATTACTTTAATCTCGTCTTTCAATTCGTTTTCTCCTTTATATTTGATATAACGATAATGTGTGTTGTCGTTTTTTTATTCACCATTTGGCCCTGCCGGGCCACATATTCATTTCCATCTACTGAGTTTCCTCCGGTAAAAAATTTAGCCTCTCGCCAAGGGGCGAGAGGCTATTTCTTCGCGGTGCCACCCTTGTTAGCTCGTTTCCGGGCTATCTCAATCGGGTACAGACTTAAATCGATACCCTGGATTGTGATAACGCTATCCTTGCGTCAAAGCCTACTCGGTCAAACGCCTTTCGGTTTGCAGCTCCCGGGCCCATTCAGTCCTTCCTCTGGTGCCAGCTTTCACCTTTCCTGGCTCTCTGTATCCTTGGGACAGGGCTTACTATTCCCGTTCACAGCCTTTAAATATTCAGTTGTTGAATATAATAACCGGAAAAATAAGTAATTGTCAAAATGATTGTTTTTTCATTAAAAATTCGTTGATCGATGCTGCTGCACGTTTACCTGCACCCATGGCGCTGATCACAGTGGCTGCACCGGTAACCACGTCTCCGCCGGCCCAGACCCTGTCTTTAACGGTCTTGCCGGTTTGCTCATCGGCCACCACGGTGCCATGCCTGGTCGTTTCCAGTCCCCTGGTTGTGGATGGGATCAGTGGGTTAGGAGTTGTGCCCAATGCCACCACCACTACATCTACGTCCATAACGAACTCACTGCCAGCCTTAGTTATGGGACGCCTTCTACCGCTGGCATCCGGCTCGCCCAGCTCCATTTCATAGCATTCCATGGCCTTGACCCAACCATTATCATCGCCGATGATCTGCTTGGGATTGGTTAGGAACTTGAAGATAATCCCCTCTTCCTCGGCATTCTCTACTTCCTCATGGCGTGCGGGCATCTCAGTGCGGGACCTGCGGTAGACTATATATACCTTCTCGGCGCCCAGCCTCAGGGCGCAGCGTGCAGCGTCCATGGCCACGTTGCCACCACCGATCACGGCAACATGTTTGCCGATCTTGATTGGCGTGTCGTACTCGGGGAAGAGATAGGCCTTCATCAGGTTGACGCGGGTGAGGAATTCGTTGGCTGAATATACCCCGTTGAGGTTCTCGCCGGGTATGTTGAGGAACATGGGCAGACCTGCGCCTGTGCCCAGGAAAACGGCATCGAAGTCCTTATCCATCAGCTCATCGATAGTAGCCAGCTTACCCATAACGGAATCGAGCTGGATTTCCACGCCGAGCGACTTTACATAATTTATTTCAGCCTGGACCACGGCCTTGGGCAGTCTGAACTCGGGGATACCGTACATTAGAACACCACCGGCTGTATGAAGTGCCTCATAGATCGTCACCTTGTGACCAAATTTAGCGAGGTCGGCTGCTGCCGTAAGCCCGGCAGGCCCGGAGCCTATTACGGCTACTTTTTTGCCGGTGGGTGGTGGCAGTATAGTAGCGGGTCTCTTGTCTTTATTGGTCAGGTCCCAGTCGGCCACATATCTCTCCAACCGGCCGATGGCAATGGGTGCCTTCCTCTTGCCCAGAGTGCAGGCCTCCTCACATTGAGTCTCCTGAGGACAGACACGGCCGCAGATGGCAGGCAGGGCATTCTTGCTTTTGAGAACTCTTACGGCCTCGGGCATATTCTTGTCTCTAAGAGCTTTGATGAACTCGGGGATATCAACGTTTACGGGGCAGCCTGAGACGCAGGCGCGCTTGGGGCACTGGATACAACGGTTGGCCTCTTCGAGTGCCATTTCTTCGGTATAGCCAAGAGCTACCTCATTGTAGTTATGTGCCCTGTCCTTCGGGTCCTGGCGCGGCATATCAACCCTGTTTAAATTAATCTTGGATTTTGCTTTCTCTTCCAACTCAGGCCTCCAATTAAGATTTGCCGCACTGGCAAGACTCCCATCGGGCCAGTGATTCTTTCTCTTCTTTCAAATAAATTTTCTGTCTGGCCAGAGTTATATCCCAATCGACTTCGTGCCCGTTGAACTCTGGTCCGTCCACGCAGGCGAACTTTGTCTCTCCGCCGACGGAAAGACGGCAGCATCCGCACATGCCCGTGCCATCCACCATGATTGCATTAAGGCTGACCACTGTCGGGACATTGTACGGCCTCGTTGTCGCTGAGCAGAATTTCATCATGATGGCAGGACCAATGGCGATCACCCGGTTAATTCCACCTTTTTCCAGCAACTCCTTGAGCGGCTCGGTCACCACTCCTTTACGGGCATACGAGCCATCATCCGTAGTCACTATCAGTTCGTCGCTGAGTGCCTGCATCTTATCCTCCCAGAATAGCAAGTCCCTGTTGCGTGCACCAATAATGGAAATGATTCTGTTGCCTGCATTTTTCAGCGATCTTGCTATAGGATGTATCGGTGCAATGCCTACACCGCCTCCCACCATTACCACATTACCATATTTTTCGATTTCTGAAGGCCGACCCAGAGGACCTACCAGGTCGATCAGGCTATCCCCTGATTTGAGCTTACCCAGCTTGTGGGTAGATGTGCCCACTCTCATGGCCACAAGTGTGATCGTTCCTTCGTGCGCATCCCAATCGGCCAGTGTCAGAGGAATACGCTCCCCTACCTCATCCACGCGGATTATTACAAATTGACCTGCCCTGGCCTTGGCTGCCAGTGCAGGCGCCTCGACTTTGAGACAGTCGATTACCGGAGTCAATGACTCCTTCCAGACAATTTTAAACACGCAGACCTCCTCTCAGGCTGTTTTTAACTTTAACGGGTGGTTGCATGGGGTGAGAGAGCTTCAGCCTGTAATTGCATTTGAAGCACCTCTTTGCCTCTTCAATTGCCACCTGCTCGCTATACCCTAACTCAACCTCGGTAAAATTGCCCTGGCGTTGGCTGACTTCAAGTTCCGGCATGACCGGCTGTTTTTTCTCCGAGAACCTGTCATCCTCGCCAAAGAACGTGTTCTCGGCGTCCACAGGAGCCAGCGCCTCGTCGATCTGGCCTTTGCCACCCAGGTATTTATCGATTGATGCAGCGGCTATCCGTCCCTGGGCAATGGCGCTGATCACCGAGGCCGGCCCGGTAACGATGTCGCCACCAGCAAATACGTCTTTCTTGCTGGTCTCAAGTGTTTTATCATTAGCCTTGATGTTGGCCCTGTTGAGTGTTACATCAAAGCCAGCCGGTATATCCGATGTCTGACCTATGCCGGCGATGATGTTGTCGTATTCAATCACATACTCGCTGCCGGGGATACGTACCGGGCTGCGCCTGCCCGATGCGTCGGGGTCACCCAGCCTCATTTTGATGCATTCCATGGCAAGCTTTCCATCCTTCTGTGTGATCTTGTTGGGTGCTGCCAGGAAGACGACCTTGATTCCCTCATGAATGGCGGCCTCCACCTCTTCGGGGGCTGCCGGCATCTCTTTGCGGGTACGTCTGTAAACAATGGTTACATCTTTGGCACCTATACGCCATGCCACGCGTGCACAATCAATGGCTGAGTTGCCACCACCGATGACGGCTATCTTATCGCCGATCTTGAGCGGTTGACCCAGTGCGACGGCGCGCAGGAAGTCCACGCCGTCCAGCACTCCGGGCAGGTCCTCTCCTTCAGCGCCCATCTTGGTGCCCTTATGATCACCGATGCCGATGAAAATAGCATCAAAGCCCTGCTGGAAAAGGGTATCGGGGGATTCTACCCTGCTGTTGACCTTGATCTCTACTCCTGCTGTCCTGATCTCGTCGATCTCAGCATCAAGTATCTCACGAGGCAACCTGTAGGCGGGGATGCCCACCCTCATCATGCCACCGGTCTGCGGCAGGGCTTCAAACACGGTTATGGCGTGGCCAAGCTTGGCCAGATAGTAGGCACAGGTCAACCCGGCCGGGCCGGATCCGATTACTGCCACCTTCTTGCCGGTTGAGGGCAACTTGAAGCTGTTCTTTTTCCATAGTCCGTTGTCATGGTCGGCAGCGAAGCGCTTGAGGAATTTGATGCAGAGAGGTTCATTGAGCTTGCCGCGGCGGCAGGACTGCTCACAGGGATGGATGCAAACGCGCCCGAGGACTCCAGGGAAGGGAACCTTCTCGCGGATTACGGCCAGAGCTTCGGGATACCTGCCCTGTGCGATGAAATTAAGATAGCGCGGGATGTCGATGTGAGCCGGGCAGGCATATGAGCAGGGCACTACATAACCTTCCCATTCCGAAATTCCGCGGTAGCGAGCCTGCCTGTCGACGAGGGCACCTACAGGGCACACCTCCACACAGGTGAAGCAATATTTGCAGCCGGATTCGGCATAGGTGGCCTTGACCGGTCCGGCAACCTTGTGGCCATTTATCTCTTTGAAATCGATGGCCTTGATGCCGCGCAGCTCTCGGCAGGCTCTCACGCAGCGTCCGCAGGCGATGCATAGGTTGTAATCAAGATCAAAGTAAGGATTGTCGCGCTGGATGGGCAGGTTACGATACTCATAGGGAATATCGGCGTGGCCCATATCGAGGAAGTCCACCACTCTCTGCAGCTCGCAGTGGCCGTTCTCGGGGCAGGTAACGCACCTTTCTGTTATATTCACCTGGCGGAGGCAGATGTCGAAAGGCTTGCACCGCTCACGGCGCCAGCAGGTGAGGCAGGCGTTGGGATGCTTCTTGAGGATCTTCTCCAGAGCCTCGCGTTGCTTCTCCCTGGCCTGGGAGCATTCGCTGGAGACAACCATGCCTTCGGTAACTTTCGTGTTGCAGGCCTGCACCGCCTCGGGCTGACCCCCGATCATCACGGCACATAGGCCACATTCGGTTCCCGGCTTGAGATCGGGATGGTAGCAGAGAGTCGGGATATAGATACCGCTTTTGTTTGCGGCTTCGAGTATGGTGTTTTCACTCTCTGCTGTTATGTTCTTACCGTCGATAGTCAGGTTGATTTTAGACATGGCCGGTTAACCTCCACAAGGCTAAAATTCAGGTGATGGTTAGTCCATAAGTAAGGATTTGCACGTAAAAGGATACAGCCAAACCAATTTGTAAATTTACCAGAAATCGGCTTCGAAATCAACATTAACTGCAATATCGAACATGTAGAGGAAAACGGAGTGAAGGTGCTGAATATAAAAATAGTATAATATCTGTTAAACCCTAAAAAGGAAAGGTGATTTGAACGAAAAGAAAAGGGGAGGCCTTGGTCTCTCACCCAATATAATCTTCATCGGCTTTATAAGCCTGCTGACGGATGTATCCAGTGAACTGATCTTCACGCTCATGCCTTTGTTCCTGGCAAATGTGCTGGGCGCAGCTACGGTAGTCATAGGACTGATTGAAGGCGTGGCCGAGAGCACAGCCTCTTTAATGAAGCTGGCCAGTGGCTGGCTGAGCGACAGGCTGCACAATCGCAAGTTACTCTCCTTTGCTGGCTATGCTCTTTCCAGCCTGTCCAAGCCATTTATGTTGATTGCAAGTGCGTGGCAGCCCATCATGGCCATAAGGTTTGCTGACCGCCTGGGAAAGGGGATACGTGCCGCCCCGCGTGATGCCCTTGTGGGAGATTCCGTAGATGAAGACAACCGGGGTAAGGCCTACGGCTTTCACAAAGCTATGGATACTTCTGGCGCTGCTATTGGCCTTTCTCTGGCAGCGCTCGTAGTCTTTCTGATGCAGAGGGACGTTGTCAACCTGCAGGTTGACACCTACCACTGGATGATCATGCTCGGAATCATACCCGCATTCCTGGCGCTCATCTTTTTTATTTTTATCAAAGAGCCGCCTAAAAAGCCCCTCACAGCCTGCAATGCTCCGGCTGCTACCGGCCGGCCCGCTGGCAGGTTGGGCAAGAAGTTCTATATTTTTATTACCATTATGTTCCTTTTTACGTTGGGGAACTCGAGTGACGCCTTTATTGTGTTGAGAGCTCAGGACCTGGGTAACAGCGTCTTTCTCATCAGTCTGATGCTGATCATGTTCAATGTGATCTATGCTCTCTTTTCCCTTCCTGCGGGAATACTATCCGACAAGCTGGGGAGACGCAGTGTGATCATCGCAGGCTGGGCTATTTATGCGGTGGTCTACCTGGGGCTGGCTCTGGCTAAACAGGGCTGGATGATCTGGGTGCTGTATGCCCTCTATGGACTGTATTACGGCCTGACACAGGGTGTTTACCGTGCGTTGGTCTGCGATCTCGTCCCTGAAGATCTCCGGGGCACCGCCTTCGGTGTGTTTAACGGTGTCGTCGGCATCACATTGCTACCCGCCAGCCTCATCGCCGGCTGGCTCTGGCAGTCTATCGGCTCTGCCGCACCCTTTTACTTTGGCGCTATCCTTTCCGGGCTTTCTGCCATCGGGCTGATTGTCTTCGTGCGGGAGTAAAGAACAGAATGAGCAGACAGAAGCTGACAAATAGCAGTATCTATTAGTGCCTTGCACAATCTCCACTTCCCACCTACACTATTACCAGAGATTGACGCATGAAATGCCCGGTTGATAGAAGAGTGATGATGGTGGTTGAGCACCGTCATATAGAGCTCGATTTCTGCACTAAATGCTCAGGTGTCTGGCTGGATTCAGACGAACTGGAGTTGCTGATCGACGTCCTGGTCTCGGAAGGCGCAAAGGTCCTTGCTATCGAGGTGGACAAGTCGGTCAGGAAAGCCCTGCGCAAATGTCCGATCTGCGGAGAGAAAATGGAGAAGGCTTGGATTGGACACGACCCTAAAATTTTAATTGATCGCTGCCCTCGTGAGCACGGTCTGTGGTTTGATGCTGGCGAGATACAGAAGGTGCTGTGTGAGATGGTTCCACCCGGCTCGCCACAATATCAGAATGTGGTCTCTTTTCTGGGAGATGCTTTCCAGGCGACGCACATGCAGGGCATGGCAAACAGGCCGCAGGATACGGTTTAATCACAGGAAGATAGATAGAAGGAGGTAAAAGATGGTCATAGCTATTATTGTGCTGGCAATCGTAATCATCCTCGTTTTGATAGGCATCGGCATCTATAATGGACTCGTCGGAGCACGCAACCAGATGAAAAATGCCTGGGCGCAGATAGATGTGCAGCTCAAGCGCCGCTACGATCTCATCCCCAACCTGGTGGAGGCGGTCAAAGGATATATGGAGCATGAGCGTGGCACGCTGGAGGCCGTAACCCAGGCCCGCAACCTGGCACAATCGCTGGCCAGTGCCGGCGTGGCCGAAAGGGCCAGGGCTGAAGGCGAGCTGAGCGGTGCGCTCGCAAGATTGCTGGCTGTGGCGGAGAGCTACCCGACACTGAAGGCCAATGAGAACTTCCTGAACCTCCAGGAGGAGCTGACCTCCACCGAGAACAAGATCAGCTTCGCCCGCCAGTTTTACAATGACTGCGTGCTTAAATACAATAATATGATCCAGATGTTCCCTTCCAATATTGTCGCCTCCCTGGGCAGGTTTAAGGAGAGCGAGTTCTTTGAGGTCAAGGCCGGGGCGGAAAGAGAAGCTCCCAAAGTGAGTTTTGCCAGGCCGGAAAGCAAGTAGTCAAAATGTGGGAACAGATCAGGGATAACAGGATCCGCTCGGCTGTGCTTGTGGCTGGGATGGGTATCCTGTTGCTCCTGATCGGCTTTTTTATAGGATATGCCTTCTTAGATGACCCGCTCATAGGTATGATTATCGCCATCATTGTGTGGGTCATCATGAATCTGGTGGCGTTGCTACAGGGCGATAACATTATACTGGGGATATCCGGGGCGAAGAAGATTGGACCGGACGACCATCCCCGACTCTACAATGTGGTTGAGGAGATGAAGATCGCCTCAGGGCTGGAGAAGATGCCGGACATCTACATCATTGATGATCCTGCTTTGAATGCCTTTGCTACGGGCAGGGGTCCAGACCATGCAGCCATCGCCGTGACCTCTGGGCTGTTGAATAAGCTCAACCGTGACGAACTGCAGGGAGTGGTGGGGCACGAGATCAGCCACATTAAAAACCGTGATATAGAGCTGATGCTACTGGCCAGCATTTTACTGGGATCGATTGTTATGCTGGCCTGGTATGCTACCCGCATCGGCATATTCGGTGGTGCGGGTGGCAGGCGCACCTCAGGGAGGGGTGCTGGAGCAGCGGAGATTATCATTGTCGTTCTTGGGCTTTTACTGCTGATCCTGTCCCCGGCCATGGCCCAGCTAATCTACTTAGCCATCTCTCGCCGCAGAGAATACCTGGCCGATGCGTCGTCAGCGCTTTACACACGCTATCCGGAAGGGCTGGCCTCGGCGCTTGAGAAGCTTGCCAGCAATAATACAAAGGTGAGAACGGCTAACAAGGCTACAGCTCCTATGTATATCAGCAATCCATATTACATGGGTGCTGCGGGAACTGGCTCAGATCTCTTTTCCACGCACCCTCCCCTGGCCGAGCGTATCCGCATCCTGCGTGCTATGGGAGGTGCCTCTTATAAAGACTACGAGACGTCATACAGGTCGGTGAAGAATGAGAGCATCATCGGGAAGGTGACGCTGGAGCAGATTGGAAACGAGGCGGTCGCCATCCGTCAGCCGTCGGCGGAGCCGCCACCTTCTGATATCCTGCAGAAGGTCAGTGCGGTGCGCGAGACCTCGGACCTGATGTGGAGGATGAGCAGCTACCGCTTGCTCACCTGTGGTAACTGCGGTGCAGGCATGAAGCTACCACCAGCCTATAAGGAGAAGTCGGTCAGATGTCCGCATTGTGGTTTTATTAACAGGATTTGAGCTATTATTCCTGTATCAAACCCCTCTTCTGCATGATCCAGAGGATGCCCGGGACGCGCAGGTCAAGCTCAACATCAGGTGGCAGGTTAAGAAGGTAATCCGCAACATGGGCGAGTTTAATTTTGACTACTTCGATCTCCTCGATATCCTTGTCGGCGGTTTTGCCTTTAAACTCGACGCCGGGCGCGAAATAGTGCATGGCATGTGTGGCGGCCAGAGCGGGTGCCAGAGGCACGGACATGACAGGAATTAGCTCACCGGCCAGGTAGCCGGTCTCTTCCAACAGCTCACGGCGGGCAGCCTCCTTTTCTTCCTCACCCGGAACGTCGGTCAGCCCGGCGGGGAACTGTATCACATAAGATTCTATGGGGGGACGCCAGTTTTTCTCCAGTATCAGTTCTCCCTCAGACGTAATGGCAATGATGATGACAGCTCCCCGCCCCTGCACATTGGTCCTCTCAATGCTTTCCCACACGCCTTTTATCCCCCTGCTATTGTTGACAGATTTTTCTACGATGCGCAGGAAGCGTCCCTCATAGGCTGTTTTTTGAGATGTTATTTTCATTGTTGCCCTCTCTAACCGAGCACTATATTATCTATCAGCCTGGGTTTGCCGATGCGGACAGCCAGGGAGACGAGCACACGTCCGCTGATCCTGTCCACCTCAGTCAAGTTGTCAATGTCGGAGATGCTGACATAGTCGATGCTGGCGCCAGGCACCTGTAAGGTCAGCCCGGTCATGGCAGATTTGATCTTGGCGGCATCTCGTTCTCCCCTGGCATACATGTCCTGTGCCAGCATGAGTGATCTGTAAAGCACGTTAGCGGTGGGGCGTTCCTGCGGTGTGAGATAGGTATTGCGGCTGCTCATGGCTAGGCCGTCGGCCTCTCTGACGGTCGGGCAGACGACGATCTCCAGGTTCATATTGAGCTCACGCACCATCTTCTGAATGACCAGAGCCTGCTGGGCATCCTTCTGCCCGAAATAGGCATTATCAGGCTGAACGATGTTGAACAGTTTGTTGCAGACCGTGGTGACTCCCTGGAAATGCGTCGGACGTGACCGTCCCTCCAGGTACTGGGTAATGCCCTGCACATTGACCCATGTATTGAAGCCCGGTGGGTACATATCGCTATCGGATGGTGCAAAGATGATGTCGGTGCCTATTCCCCTGAGCAACTCGCAGTCCCGTTCAAAATCACGTGGATAGGCCTTGAAGTCCTCATTGGGAGCAAACTGTGTGGGATTGACGAAGATGCTGACCACGACCACCGGATTATCCATTTTGGCATTCTTGACCAGTTGAAGGTGGCCTTCATGGAGGTAGCCCATGGTAGGTACGAATCCGACTTTGCCAGTGCACTGTTTGCGCAGAGCCTTCATTTCGCTGATTGATCGGGCAATTTTCATAATCTATTTCCTTAGTATGTCAGTTCTGGTTCAGCCCCTTATGCGGTCTGCCAGAGTTGCGTGTGCATGCCATGACAGCTACTAATCAGCCGGATTGTTTTACTATGCTCGTAGTGATGGCTATCTACTTACTGCAGGCCTTCCAGTATAGCTTCGTCGATGGACGAGCTATGCTCTGGGCCGGGGAAGGTACCGGAATGTACATCATTGACATAATCGGTGATGGCGGTTTTGATTTGCGGTGCGAGGCGTGCATACTGCCTGTTGTGCTTGGGCACAAAATCCGTGTAAAGTCCGAGCATATCGTTGATAACCAGAACCTGGCCACTGCAGTAAGGTCCTGCACCGATGCCGATGGTGGGTATTCTCAGCTTGTGGGTGATAAGCCTGGCCAGCTCTCTGGGAACGAGTTCAAGCACGATGGCGAAAGCCCCGGCCTGTTCCAGAGCGAGAGCGTCTTTGACCAAGCGCTCAGCAGCCTCTGGCGTCTTGCCCTGCACTTTGAACCCGCCGAGCTGATTGACCGATTGGGGAGTAAGTCCGATGTGCCCCATAACCGGTATGCCGCAGTCGACTATGCGTCGGACGGTCTCGGCTACGTTTACACCACCCTCCAACTTGACGGCCTGGCAGCCTGCCTCCTGCAAAAACCGGGCAGCATTATGCAGTGATTCGGAAATGCTGACCTGGTAGGACATGAAGGGCAGGTCACCTATGACCAAGGCGGATTTTGACCCGCGTACCACAGCTTTGGTGTGGTGGAGCATGTCGTCCATGGTCACGGGCACGGTAGAATCGTAGCCGAGCACTACCATGCCGAGCGTATCCCCGACCAGTATCATATCAACGCCCGCCTCGTCAACGATCTTGGCTATGGGGTAATCATAGGCGGTAAGCATTGTAATACGCTCACCAGCATCCTTTTTCTCCTGTATCTTGGTAATGGTCAATCTCATCGTGACCCTCCCGTTGTTTTTATTGGGCCGGGATAAGATCGTCTACCCATGCATCGGCATTCCTGGTGGATACGATGTGGTTCCTGGCATCGACGTAGACCAGACGTGGCTTGATATGGTTGCACTGATCATCGGGAACATCGTGGTAGGCAAGGATGATGACGATGTCGTTCATGGCACCCAGACGGGCCGCTGCACCGTTGAGGCAAATATCTCCGCTGCTCGGCCTACCCTCGATGACATAGGTGCCGAAGCGTGCACCGTTGTTGATGTTGACTATCTCAACCCGCTCATAAGGTAATATGTCGGCAGCCTGCAGCAGGATTGGATCGATGGTAATGCTGCCTTCATAATCGACATTACACTCGGTTATCCTGGCCCGGTGGATTTTGCTTTTCAACATAGTCCTGAATGTCGTCATCTCAGTCTCCTTATGAGCAGTCAGTATGTCAGGTTTGCTTATTCTCCGGTTGGTTGGCTGAGCCGGCTCCGAAGTCGAGGCCAAGCATGGTGTAAAGGTCACTGTAATCGCTCTCGCTAAAGGTTGCCTTGCCTTCCAGCGCAGCACGTATTTCAGCGGCGGTCTCGAGACCGATCCTGCCCTTGGCCAGTGCTATAGGTATGGTCTGAAGGCCAAGTGTGCAATATGCTTCGAGAGCACCTGGTGCCTCTTGACCCAGTGCCTGAATGTGTTTCTTGATGGTGCCTATATCGCCACGAGCGATGGGACCGGTGAGACAGCCAGGTATGCCGACGCGTTCAATGTTATTGACCGTACCCTTTACCAGGGGAAGCATGGCCCTGATGGCATCTTCCTGCTCTATGCCGAAGGCGTGCCAGAGGTCGGCAGCCGTCTTCATCAGGGTAACCAGGTAATTGGATAGTATAGTTGCTGCAGCATGGTATAGTATTTTATCCGATGCTTTAAGGTGAATGACATTGCCCTCCAAGGCAACGACCATCTCATCTGCCACTGCCAGGGCTTCAGGGTCTCCTTCCAGTGCAAAAGTGGAGCCGTGCATGTTGTGGATGGCTTCTTCGATGCTGGCGAAGGTCTGGAGGGGATGTAGGCAACAGGTGAAGGCCCTGCATGCAAGGGCCGGCTCAAGTATGTTGGTGGAGTGTACCCCACTACAATGGATAACGAACTGGCTGGCATGCCAGTTGATTGCAGCGGCGATCCCCGCGATCTTGTCATCGGGGGTGGTGATGAAGATGGCCTGTGCCATGTCTGCAACTTGCTGCGGTGTATTGCAAATGGTGCAGCCTGTAACGAAAGAAGCCAGTCTTTGAGCTGACGTAAGTGTTCGGCTGTTGACCGCTATGACACGATATCCCTTCCGGAAGAGCTGGTAAGCCAGGGCAGTTCCGGTGACTCCGGCACCTATAACTCCTATTGTAGGCCTGATCTCTGCCATTTTATTAAACCCGCATAAAATAATTGACCTTCTCAGCTTGATGCGAGAAGGCCAATATTAAATGCTTAATATATTACCGTCTCGGTCATTGCTGATCCAAGCGGACTTTGTATTCTATTATAGTAAGTTTGCCTCACCGCCTTGCCGGTCGATGGACAATACTATAATAGATAGTATTATTCTGTTTGTCAAACAGGTGGATTATTATTTTTTAGAGTAATCTCGGTTTGCAAGCGGGGCAGAAGAAGGCGTCCTTAAAGTCGGTATCAATCAGGCTGTTGGAAAAGTGCATGACGCAATGCGTGTTGGAACAATGGTCCATCCCCATGAGGTGTCCGACTTCATGTACTGCTTCCTTGATTGCCCGCTGCAGCACCAGGTTGTCGCTGATGCCGGGACCACCCAGCGTGTACAGGGATATAACCGCGGTCTCCATCATGGGACTGGCTTCGCCGAAGACGAAGCTCTTTCCCTTTGTGAAGAGATCGACCGAAGTTATCCCCAGCAGGTAAGCCCCTTTTCTCTTGCAGGAATAAAGCTCTTCGATCATGGTATCGGCCAAGTACTGGTTGCGAGTAGGATCATAGGCCTGCGGAGGCACAGGTACGGAAGGATTTAGGCTGACGCTATAGCTAATAGCTGTGTAAAAGCCCTGCCTGATCCCATCCAGCAGCCAGGAACTGATTTCACCGACTGGCTGCAATTCAACATTCATTGGTCTATTTCAGCCAGGCCAGTATCTGTGCCAGGACCTGTTTCTGGTTGTATCTGGTCAGCTCGGTGACCAGGATGTTCTTGTTCTGGCGGATGGCGTCTGCCAGAGGATGTGGCTTGAGCGTGATTGTCCCCAGCACCTTTTTAGGGCTGGCCAGTGCATCGGCCACAGCCTGGATGAACTTGGGAGAGAACATCTCCATCTTGCCTATCTCGTCGATGACGATCAGTTCGCTGTTGGCAATGGCGTCGGTTATGGCGTCTACAGCGGTAGTATCCAGCACACTGACATCAACGCCGTATTTACCTACCCTGAAAGGACTGTCAATGGAGATATGGGCCAGCATGGCCTCCTTACCATCCAGTGTAACGATCTTGAAGCCCTCGCGAATGCCCACGTTACGGATTTCCAGCGTGTAGAAGCCTCCGGCCTTATATCTAGTCTGTGCTAAGGCCTGCCGGATGACGCTGGTTTTACCTGTACCGGGCATGCCGGTAAGCAGATAAGCTTGACCCATTAACTTTCAGCGCCGGATTCTGTCTTCTTTTTTCGGGTAGCAGGTTTTTTAAATTCCGGTTTCTCATCATCAGCCCTGGCTGTTGTCTGTATCTTCTTCCTGGCCGGAGCTTTCTTTACCTTTTCCCTGGTCTTGATGGTCTCTACCTGAGCCGGGGCTTTTTCCTCGGCTTCCACCTTCTCTTTTTTGGGGGATGCCTTTTTAATGGATGCTGCCACGGGTTCTTTTGGCTTGAGGATATCGGCAAGTACCTTGACAGGCTTTGGCATTTCCTTTTCTTTCTTCGGTTCAGCTTTTACTGCTGCGCGTGCTCCACCGGAGGCCAGCAGTAATGCCTTCTTTCGCTCCTCTTCCCGCTTCTTCTTGTGGCGGTGCTTCATAATCGCCATTCTTTTAGTTTTATTCATCTTTTGTCACCTGGTTCCTATTTCTTGCTGTTTATAAAAGCTGTAGAGTATTATCGCTAAAGTCGCCATATATTTCAAATCACCGCTATTAACCGCCATATTTTCGCCGGATCTTTTCACTTAGATCTTTAAGTAGGCTGAAGACATACTCGGCTGACTCAGGCGAGAGCGAGGCGAGCCCGCAAACGGGCGTAATCATGCTACAGCGCACCAGGTCTCTGAAGTTAAACTGCGGGCGGACCAGTGCATTAACGGCCTCGCAGAATCTATCGCTGAGCAATGCCAGAGACTCTTTTTTTAATGCTTCTTCGTCATTGGGCACAATACCCCAGGCAATGGCTCCGCCCCTGTCCAGAAAGGTGTTTATGGGGACAGGATAGCAGAGAAATGAATCGAGGTAATTATATGCATCAAAGCTGATGATATCTATCGGCAGTCCCAGCAGCAGTGACCAGTCGGTGCTGCCGCAGCAGTGGATACCCTTCAGCCCGCTGATTCCTGCCAACACCTCCCCAATCAGAGCGGCAACCTGCTCGCTGGCCAGGGAAACGAAGGCCGACCCCAGAGATGTAAGGTAAGGCTCATCGATGAAGATAATGGTGTTTTTAGCCCTCCGGCGCAGTTCAGCTTCCTGCCAGGATGCCTTAAGATGCAGGAACCTGGCGGCAGTCTCGGCCAGCATCTCGTCGTAAATAATACTGCGGTCTTCTTGATCTGTGACGCAGAGCCCCCAGCTTACAGGGCCGGTAATCTGCCCCTTTAAACCGGTGATGGGCATGCTGCTGTTGGTAAGACAATAATGCAGGCCGGCCGCATAATCTCTACTGATAGAATAGCTGCCGAAGTTGGCGTCCTGGCTGTCGGAGATGATCTGCTCAATACACTCATCGGTATTAGTTCGGTGTTCAAATGATACCTTGTGTTCATCAATTTTAATACCGGGGAAGCCCTGGCTATACTGGATGTACATGTTCTCCAGGTTGCTTCTCAGGGGCAATTGTGGCCAGGCCGGCCACTCCTTAAGGTACTTTGTTATAATCGCGCATGCTACTGCAGGGTCGGTGTATGGCACACTGCCGATCATGGTTGCCGCACAGTTAAAATTCAGTTCCCTGGTCATAATCGTTCACTTGATATATTTGCCTATAATTAGACTCAGATCCTGTTTGACCTTTTCAGGTATCATAGCAGGGTTTGTGATGATAGCATTTTCCAGCGCGTGGGGACAATCGCATTCGCGTGTCTTGGGGAGGTTGACAATTGCATGTCGGAGGATTCTCTTAGCCGTATCGATGCTCCTGCGCAGGTTATAGATGACCATCTCTGCCGAAACTGTTTCGCTTAATTCGTTCCAGCAATCGTAGTCGGTGACCACGGCCAGCATGCCGTAGCAAATCTCCGCTTCCCTGGCCAGCTTGGCCTCGGGCAATGCTGTCATGAGGATGATATCTGCTCCCCAGGAGCGATAAAGCTCAGATTCAGCACGCGTGGAGAATTGGGGTCCTTCCATGACGATGACAGTGCCACCATCATGGACGCGGGCGCCGGTCTCGCGGGCAGCATCATAAAGCACGTCGGTGACCCGTGGACAAAAGGGGTCAGCGAAGGCCACATGTGCCACTATGCCGTGGCCGAAAAAGGTGTTCGGGCGCAGTGTAGTACGGTCAATGATCTGGTCCGGTATCACAAAATCCATGGGCTTGATTTTTTCTTTAAGGCTGCCCACGGTGGATATGGCGATTATGTATTCGATGCCCAGGGACTTCAGCGCCCAGATGTTAGCCCTGGAGGGCAATTCTGTGGGGCTGATACGGTGTCCGATGCCGTGGCGGGGTAGAAAGGCTACAGGCACATCCTCCAGGTTCCCCAGTGTTATGGCGTNNGCTTTACTCATTGGCTTACCTCCTGCAGTATAGATGTGATGCTTCCTTTATAGTCTTCATGGATTATACCCTTTTCTGTGATAATTGCGGCAATATTTCTGTGAGGTGTAACGTCGAAGGCAGGATTAGCAGCATGGGTATGCGCCGGGGCGATGCGCATACCCTGCAGACTGGTGATCTCAGACGGATCCCGCTCTTCAATAGGGATCTGCCTGCCCGTGCGGATGCTGGTGTCAAATGAGCTTGTGGGTGCAGCAATATAAAAGGGGACATGGTTGACCATGGCTAATATGCTTAATGAGTAGGTGCCTATCTTATTGGCAGTGTCTCCATTGGCCGCGATGCGGTCGGCGCCCGTGATCACACAGTCTATTTTATGCTGGTTGAGAAAATATCCTGCCATATTATCGGTGATAAGTGTTACGGGTATTTCAAGCTTTTGTAGCTCCCAGACAGTCAGCCGTGCTCCCTGGAGCAGGGGACGGGTCTCGTCGGCATAAACTTGGATGCGTTTGCCCTGCTCTACCGCAGCCTTGATAACACCCAGCGCCGTGCCGTAGCTGACGCCGGTGGCCAGTTGTCCCGTATTACAGTGCGTCAATACGGTGAAGCCATCCTGTAGAAGCTCTGTCCCCAACCGGCTTAGCCTGGCCATGGCATCTTCTTCATTGTGGTAAATATTCATGGCCTCGATCAGCAATGCCCGGCGGATGTCGGAGATGGAATTCTTGCCGCGTATGGCCTTCTTCAATCTGTTAACGGCATAGGAGAGATTTACCGCAGTCGGACGGGAAGCTAAAAATTCCCTCATGATAGCATCAAGCTCACTCAGGTATTGTCTCTCATCGCGGACCCTGATATTGAACGATCCAATCACTATGCCGTAGGCGGCTGTAATGCCGATAGCGGGAGCACCCCTCACCTTCAACTCTTTGATAGCCCGGATAACAGCGTGATAGTCCGTCAGCTCAAGATATAGTTCTCTGTGAGGAAGCTGTGTCTGGTCAAGTATCCTCACACGGTCTCCCAGCCATTCAAGTGGACGTAAGCAGGTTTCCATAATAAAAATAAAGGGCAATCCGCGGAGAATTGCCCTTTATTATAGCCTATTCTGGGCAGGTTTTTACTTTTGCGCGGTAACCCTGGATTTTTTGCGTCGTACCAGCCAGATGATAACCAGGATGATGATCCAGACCGGGGAGAAGACGAGCAGCCAGATGAGGATCGTCAGCAGAACATTTCCGAAAGCAATAAGTCCGTCCACTGCTCCCTTCAGAATTCCGGGCACGTCCCAGGTGCTTTCACCAATGGGCTTGACCTTGGTCAGGGAAACCTGAATGAGCGAGGTTTCCGAAGTACGTTCAAGGTACTGGATGCGTCCCTTGACACGCTCGATATTGCCGCGCACATTGGATAGGGCCTCCTGTACTTCAAGCATATCTTTAACGTTTTCAGCCTTCTTGAGTAGTTCCAGGTACTGAGCTTCGGTGGCCTCATAGTTACGGAGCTGCGCCTGAAGATCGGTGTACTGCTCGGTGACATCCTGGCTGTTGGAGTTTTCATATACTACCTTGACTGCCAGCTCCCGCAGCTTCTGCAGTGCTGCATCGTATTGAGTAGCGGGAACCCGGATGGAAATTTGCCCTGAGGCAGTGTTGTCGTCGTCATCGGCACGCTGGCTGGAGGAGACAACATAGCCCTCAAACCCGGCTGCCAGGGCAGCTATATCGTCCAGCGCCTGGCTGATGTCATTCACCTGGATCGTCAGAGAAGCGGTGCGCACGATCTTGCGGTCTATGCTGCTCTCTCCGCCAGCTGTGATCTCGTCATAGGTCAGTCTCGAACCCTGGGGAGCCACGGCAGGCGCCGGGGCAGACGCAATCAGTCCTTCGGACACCTGGGACATATCTCCCTTCTCCATAGGAGGAGTGCTCCTGCTGCTGGAGCCTGCACATGCTGCTGAGATGACCAGCAGCATGGCTGTAACCAGCAGCACGATTGTTCTGATGTTATTTCTCATTATTACCTCCGTTTAGTAAAGATATGAGTAATGTTGTGAAGATACTATCTGGATGTTTTCGTATCCGTATTAAGGTTGTCTCTATTCTTCAGCCTGTCGGACTTGAATGTAGGGTTATACCCGGGCTTGTCGCTGCCGTCATCTTTATCCTGATCGGTATCATTATGCATATCTTGATTGATCTGGCTGCTGTTGGAGTTTGCCGCCTGTATGCGCTTGTTGGTGTTTTTGGTCTGGTTAATAATATTATTGAGGCTCGATTTGAGAGAATCAGGTGCTTTGTCACGGGCATCCTGCAGGATGGCCAGGCTTTTGGTAGTGCTGGTGCCTACAGCTTCCTTGGCCTTGATGATGGCGGCTGCCCTTTTGTTGAGTTCTTTGGATTGTTTAGTACTGATAGTGCTCCACTTTGTATTGGCAGCTTCCTGCCTGGTCGTTGCATTGTCAGTGGCATCAGGCTTGGCTTCTATGGTGCCGGAAGCTGGGGGTGCTTGGGGAACCGTGGTTACGATCGGTAGTGCCTGTTCAGATGCTGCTGATGGCGCTGATGAAGTGACTGGAGCAGCTTTGGATGCTGTAACTACACTGATGGTAGTCGTTTCCTCAGCTTCTATTTTAGCCAGGTTCTCTTCAATTTGCTGTAGCTGGCGGCTCAATATCGATGATATGGTAGCCGCCTTTTCAGTATTACCCTTTACGGTCATGACGGCTATTTCCTGTGCCCTTTTTTCGGCGAGTTGAGCATATATTTCAACTTTTTCAATATCGGATGTGGCAAGCGTTAGACGGGCCTGCTCGACAGCCAGTTTAATGGGGTATAATGGCTCATCAGGCATAGCTTCTTCCGAGGCAGCTACTGTACCACTGGATGCGATTATAAAAACCAGCAGGGCTGCCATAGATATAGCCAGTTTGTGCCTAAGGCTGACGGAGGGCGACTTTTGTTTATTCTCTTCCTGTGATGGTATGTTGTAATACTGCAGGTTCTGCATGCGGGCGCGTGCCCAATATTTAAACTCAGGACGGGGCTGAATATAGTAGGCCTTGCGTTTGATATCATAGGTCGCATAAAGCATCGAGTATAGCTTGTCCGCGTATTCGGGATAGCTATTCAAACAGCTTCCCATTGGCTCGCCGGAGAGCATCCGTTCGAGACAATCGTTGTAGGCCTCTTCGATCTTAATATTCATTGATCTTGCCATAAAGTAATTTGCGCAGAGATGATATCGCATTAAACTGCAGGGCTTTGACAGTGCCCTCGCTCTTCCCCAATGTCTGAGCTACTTCGGAGATGGATAACTCTGAGATGAAACGCAGAGTGGCTACCTCACGCTGGGCATTGGGGAGCTTATTAAGTGCGTTCTTAAGTTCATAAACCTCAAAATTTTGTTCCGTCATATATACGGGATCACCTGCGCTGATGGCATCTGCTTCGTTCAGGTCAACCTTTTTTTCTCTGGAGGACTTTCTCAAATAGTCAATAACCCTGTTATGAGCAATCCTGAATAGCCAGGCAGTGATCGGCAGATCCCGCCATTTGTAATTTTTCAATCCCTCGTAAGCTTTAATAAACACGTCCTGAGCTAAATCTTCTGCCTCGGCCCGGCTACGCACCTTGACATAAATATAGCGATAGATCTTGTCGAAGTGCAAGTCGTATATGTAAGTAAATGCCTCTCTGTCGCCATTTATGGCCCTTTGTATTATTTCTTCTTCTATAGACACCAGGTTACCTCTATTTACCTGGCATCTATTATATAAAACGTAAGTTCTAATAAAAAGTTTATAACTGCTATCATGGCTATGATGGCGGGCACTAAACAGGCTGAGATGGTATTATTTAGCAGGTATAATTAAGCTGTGAGATGGGATATTAAGGATAAATACTGCATGGTCACAGGGGGCAGTTCAGGGATTGGGCAGTATATTGCAGCTGGACTTGCAGCCCAGGTGGCACACGTTGCTATAGTTTGCCACGACTCTGCTCGGGCGGTGGACGCTGTGAATAAAATTGTC
>DFZI01000076.1:11301-43958 GCA_002383665.1 Dehalococcoidia bacterium UBA4060 | reverse complement strand
AGTGCCAGCACGGACGCGTCAAGTTCACGTGCCAGAGCCTTGAGTGATTGTGTAATCTCCGTGATCTCCTGAACGCGGTTATCTGAATGCGTATCTCCCCGGCATAGCTGAATGTAGTCCAGCACAACCAGGTCTATACGCTGTTTCAGGTGTAATCGCTTGGCCTTGCTGCGTATCTCGCTGATACGCATGTTAGGTGTATCATCAATATATATAGATGTATCGGCTAACCGCGGGATGATGTCCCTGTGCAGGAGTCTTTCCTCCAGCTCGGAGAAACGTCCGCTGCGGAAATGATCCGACTGTATGTTAGCCTCACTGGAGAGCAATCGTTGCACGATTTCACGGCGTGACATCTCCAGGCTAAATATGGCCACACAGGCCTTTTGCTGTACTGCGGCGTTACGGGCGATGTTCAGAGCCAGACTGGTTTTGCCGATGCTGGTGCGTGCTGCCAGGATTACCAGCTCTGAGCGCTGCAGGCCACCCAGCGCATTATCGATGGCGGTGAAACCGGTACGGATGTTCTGCATATCCCGCTCATAGGTAGTCCTGCCTGCATCTTCGAAATATATATTAAGAGCATCCTGGATAGGAATGAAATCACCCTTGCTCTGTCTGGTGCGGAGCTTGAAAATGATATCCTCAGCCCGGGTCAATGACATATCTATATCGGGGTCTGCCTTATAACCGATCGCTTCAATTTGACCGGAAGCACTGATCAGGCGTCGCATGGTTGATAGCCTGTACACGATTTCAGCATAGTACCGGATATGTAATGAGGTCGGTACAATAGCTACGAGGTGACTGAGATATGCTGCACCACCGGCCTCTTCCAATTTCCCCAGCCTTGCCAGCTCCTGTGCAACCGTAATCTGGTTAATGGCCTCATCACGGTTGAACAGATTATGACAGGCGTTGAACACGTACTGGTTCTGCTCACTGAAAAAATCCTCAGCCCCTATGATCGTGACTATCTCGTTGATAGCTTCGCTGTCGATCAGGAGCGATCCCAGGACCGCTTCCTCGGCATCCAGATCATACGGGGGCAGTGTGTCTTTCATTGCTTCAGGCTTCTTTCTTCTCTTCAATAATTACATTTATTTTAGCTCTGGCATCCCTTGCCAGAATGACTTCGACCTCATAATTACCGATTTTGTGCAGTGAGTTTTCGAGGGCGATCTTCTTCTTATCTATATCAACATTAACGAGGTCGGACAGCTTAGTTGCAATATCTGCAGCAGTAATTGAACCATGCAATGTGCCCTTCGAACTGGCTTTCGCCTCGAATTTTAATTCTTTGCCATCAAGTTGTTTGGCCAGCTCAATATATTCATCATGCTGGCGTTTACGCTTCCTCTCGCGCTCCTCCGATAACTTCTGGGCAGATTTTACGGCACCCTCGGTGGCAGGCATAGCCAGGCCGCGGGGCAATAAAAAATGCCGGGCATAACCGTCGGTAACCTCCTTAATATCCCCTTTTTTCTCCCTGGGTGAAACATCTTCCAGAAATACTACTTTCATGCTCTGAAACCTTACTCCTTTTGCTAATATCGGACACTATTAGACTAATATTATACTAAATCAGGCAGGATTTATGTTCTTGCTCTTAATAAAATATATTAGCCTATCTAATAGCTGGCTGAAAGTTGGTTAACAGTTGTGTAATTAGTCAGAGCAGATGGAATAAATGTAAGGCAGATTTCACACTCTCCCGCAACGTACATCAGTTTAAATCGTTTTGTGGAAGCCAGTCAAGCCAGTAACCTGGTGAGGTTGCTGTTCAACGAGCAAAATTTGACGAAAATGAATATCAAAATGATCCGGCTGAGGTCCCTGCCAGAGAGGCATGGCCCTTGGGGGGAACCTTTTGGTAGATATAATTTGACATATGCTATAATTATTGATATATTAAATGTTTGCTATTATGCATTTCCTGCCTATAACATTTATATTTGCTGATCCCACATAAAATGCTAAGTATGTGTGTTATTTGTTGAGTTAAGCCAATTTTTAGTTTATCTTTAATTTACATAAACGGGAGAGATTAAATCCGTGTCTACAGCTTTGGAAAATCAATGCCTTCCTGTTATTAAGAAAAGGAACTACGCAAGTCTGCCTCAGGTACTCGAGATTCCTAATTTGATCCAAGTACAATTAGACTCCTTCAGGTGGTTTATGGAAGAGGGAATCAAAGATCTACTGCAGGAAATTTCCCCTATCAAGGACTTCACGGGGGGAAAAATGGAGTTATCTTTTACCGGCTATGAGTTTCGCCCTCCGGCACATGATGTGGATGAATGCCGCCAGCGCGATATGACTTATCAATCCAACCTTTATGTCAAAGCCAGTCTTCTGATCAAAGAGACAGGCGAAATCAAGGAGCAGGAGGTTTTTCTCGGAGAGATACCGCTAATGACCGAGAACGGCACTTTCATTATCAGTGGCGCTGAGCGCGTTGTGGTCAACCAACTGATCCGCTCTCCGGGTGTATATTTCACCATGTCATCTGAGGAGGGTGGGCGCAGGCTTTGTATGGCCAAGCTGATCCCGGAACACGGAGCATGGCTGGAATTTGAAACATCGAGTAAGGATGTGATCTGGGCCAAGATAGATGGCCGCAGGAAAATTGCGGTGACGACATTGCTGCGTGCAGTCAGCGGCGAGGGCGATCCCGAAGATGCAGTGTCTATAGAAAACGACGAGGATGTAATCAACCTGTTCAAGGAAGATGATGATGACCCGGAGCATAAATATATTGCTTCTACAATCGACAAGGAGCCGGAATCAATCAGGAGCAAGAAGGAATCATTGATTGATATCTATAAAAGGCTCCGGCCGGGCGAGCCGCCGGACATTGAGAGTGCTAAGAGCCTGATTATAAATATGTTCTTTCATCCGCGCCGCTATGATCTGGGCCGTATAGGCAGGTTCAAGGTCAATAAGAGGCTGGAGTATAAAGAACGTGGCTTCGAAGTTACCTCCCGTGCTCTTAAACCTCGTGACCTGGTTGAAATCATACGCAAGATCATACAGATCAATAATGAGAGAGTGATGCCCGATGACATTGATCATCTGGGTAACCGCAGGGTGCGAACGACGGGGCACCTGATTCAGAACCAGTTCCGTGTTGGTCTGATCAGACTGGAGCGAACCATAAAAGAGAGGATGAGCCTGCAGAGTGATGATCCCACTCCCACCAATCTCATTAATAACAGGCCCATCATAGCTTCGATGCGCGAGTTCTTCGGTGGCTCTCAGCTTTCGCAGTTCATGGACCAGACCAATCCTCTGGCTGAGCTTACGCACAAGCGCAGGCTGTCAGCCATGGGGCCGGGGGGCCTTTCCAGGGAACGTGCGGGCTTCGATGTGCGTGATGTGCATCATTCCCATTATGGCAAGATCTGTCCGATCGAGACACCGGAAGGCCCCAATATCGGTCTGATCGGATCCTTGGCAACCTATGCTAGGATCGACAGTCTCGGCTTTATTGAAACTCCCTATCGCAAGGTTTACCAGGAACTGAATAATGACTCGGAGTTGCTGGTAGGGCGGCTGCTTAAGGTCGATGTGCTCGATTCCAGAAAAAAAGTCGTAGTACCGGCTGGAACAGTACTGGATAATGCTGCCGCCAAGAAGATCGCTGCTTTAGGCAAACAAAAAATCAAGATAGTTCCTTTTGTCTCGGATGAGATCGAATATTTTACGGCTGATAGGGAGGCCGGTGAGTGCATTGCCCAGGCTAATGCACCCCTCAACTCAAGGAATGAATTTATCGAGGACCGTGTTGGAGCCATCCGCTCAGGTAAATATGTTACCGAGCCGCCTGAGAATATTGATTACATGGACGTCTCGCCCAAACAGGTCTTCAGTGTCACTACTGCACTGATACCTTTTCTGGAACATGATGATGCCAACCGTGCCCTGATGGGATCCAATATGCAACGCCAGGGAGTGCCTCTTGTCAGGCCAGAGTCACCATTAATCGGCACTGGCATGGAAGGGGAGGTTGCTAAATATAGTGGTCAGTTGGTTTATGCTAAAGAAGCAGGTGAAGTTGTATCGGTCGACAGCAAGAAAATCGTTATAAAGAGCGACGGGCATAAACATGAATATAACCTGACCAAATTCTACCGTACCAATCAGGGGACCTGTGTGAACCAGCGGCCCGTCGTAAGACACGGTGACATGGTCAAGACTGGCGATGTCATTGCCGACGGCGCTGCTACTCAAAATGGCGAACTGGCACTGGGACAGAACGTGCTATGTGCATTTATGACCTGGCACGGCTACAACTTTGAGGATGCAATTATTTTGAGTGAGCGACTGGTGAAGCTGGATAAATTTACTTCGATACATATCGAGAAATACGAGGTCGAAGCCCGTGAGACCAAGCTGGGGCAAGAAGAAATTACCAAGGATATTCCCAATGTGGGGGAAGAAAGCCTACGTGATCTGGATGAAAATGGAGTGATCCGCGTGGGCGCCGAAGTTGGTCCTGGCGATATCTTAGTAGGGAAAATTACGCCTAAGGGGGAGACCGAGCTGACAGCAGAGGAGAAACTGCTGCGTGCCATCTTTGGTGAAAAGGCACGGGAGGTCAAGGATACCTCGCTCAGAGTCCCGCATGGCGAAGGTGGCAAGGTCATCGATGTCAAGGAATTCTCCGCTGAAAATCATGCTGACTTGCCGGCCAGCGTGATCAAACTGGTCAGGGTCTGGATTGCACAGCGCCGGAAGATTTCAGTCGGTGACAAGATGGCTGGAAGACATGGTAACAAGGGGGTTATCTCGATTATATTGCCAGAAGAGGACATGCCGTTCCTGCCTGATGGCAGGCCGGTAGATATTGTGCTTAACCCCATCGGTGTGCCATCGCGTATGAATATAGGACAAATTCTTGAAACACACCTCGGGCTGGCCGCTGATATATTTGGCGAACAGGTCATTAATCCTATCTTTGACGGGGCTGATACTGTGGATGTAGAAGATGCTCTGGGCAAGGCCTGGATTGTAAGAAAATGCCGCGAAGAAGGCATTATCAATCAGGATCGCTTGGATGAAGCAGGCGTGGCAGCTGTCAAACAGTGGTTGAGTGACCATGTTTTTAATGCTGAGAAAGTTCTGGATGACACCGGAAAATATAAGGGGGAAGCCCGCAGGGCGAGCCTTATACTATGGCTGGAAAAAGAACCCGGTATCGTGAATAGGCCTGTAATCGATCGTAATATCAGCAACGAAGAGCTTGATGAGATTGTTGAGCAAGTCTACCTTGAACAGGGGATTGTACCACCTATCTTTGGAAAGATCCAACTCCGCGATGGAAGGACAGGTGAGCTTTTTGACCAGCCGGTTACGGTCGGTGTCATTTACATGATGAAACTGATCCATCTGGTGGATGATAAAGTACATGCCAGATCCACAGGGCCTTACTCTTTGATTACACAGCAACCGCTGGGTGGCAAAGCACAATTCGGCGGTCAGCGCTTCGGTGAAATGGAAGTCTGGGCGCTGGAAGCTTACGGCGCCAGTCATACCCTGCAGGAGCTGCTCACCGTCAAGTCGGATGATGTGCAGGGCAGGGCTAAGGCCTATGAGGCTCTGGTCAAAGGTGAGGATGTTCTCCAACCAGGCGTGCCGGAATCATTCAAGGTGCTGTTTATGGAATTGCGCAGCCTTGGACTGGCTGTGGAGTTGCTCAACGAGGAAGACCAGAGTATTAATCCTTTTGAAGATAAGAAAAAGATAGGGAATATACCCAGAGCTTTAAGATAGGGGACAAAAAGTGTTTGAAATAAATGATTTTAATGCAATCCGGATTTCACTGGCATCGCCGACCCAGATCCAGGAATGGTCGTATGGTGAGGTAACCGAGCCGGAGACCATCAATTACAGGACACTGAAACCGGAAAAAGACGGACTTTTTTGTGAAAGGATATTTGGCCCTGTAAAGAATTATGAGTGCTATTGTGGTAAATATAAGAAAATCCGCTACCGTGGTGTCACCTGCGAAAGGTGTGGGGTGACAGTTGAACATTCCAAGGTAAGACGTGAGCGTATGGGACATATTACTCTCGCCGCACCGGTCGCCCACATCTGGTTTGCCAAAGGTGTGCCCTCCAGGCTGGCTCTCCTGATGGATATCTCACCACGTAACCTGGAAAGGGTTCTCTATTTTGCCCAGTACCTGATTACTTCAGTTGATGCTGATGCCTGCAAGCAGAAGCTGGATGATTACTATACTGCCAGAAAGAAGGAACTGCTCGGCAAGATGAGTGAGTTTGAAGTCGAAGCTCAGAAAGGGGGACTTGATTCTGAGAAAGTGACAGAGAAAAAAAATGAGCTTGAAGAAAAGATCAGCGATATCGACAGCGAGAACAAAATTGACCAGTCAGAAATCGGCAGGCTGTTAATGCAGGTATTAAGCGAGCATGAATACCAGCAGTACAAAGAAAAATATGGCGACGGTTTTGAGGTAGGCATGGGCGCTGAAGCTGTGCTCAATGTACTGCGTACCATGAACCTTGAGGACCTTCGTCAAAAGTTAATGAAAGAGATCCGTTCCAGTGAAGGGCAGAAACATAAGAAGTTGAGCAAGCGCCTGCGCATTATAGAAGCTTTCTGGCGCAGCGGTAACAAACCGGAGTGGATGATCTTTACAGTGTTGCCTGTGCTCCCACCGGAGTTGAGACCAATTGTCCAGCTGGATGGTGGTCGTTTTGCTACCAGTGATCTGAATGACCTGTACCGCCGGGTAATCAACCGCAACAACCGGTTAAAAAAGCTCTTGGAACTGGGAGCGCCTGAAATCATCGTTCGTAATGAGAAGAGGATGTTGCAGGAAGCTGTTGATGCCCTGATCGATAATGGCAGGCGGGGTAGGTTGCCTAATGCAGCCAGCACCCATAAGCTTAAGTCGCTATCAGATATGTTGCGTGGTAAACAGGGAAGATTTCGCCAGAACCTTCTGGGTAAACGTGTTGACTATAGTGGGCGTTCTGTTATTGTAGTTGGTCCTGAGCTTAAGTTGCACCAGTGCGGACTGCCCAGGCATATGGCGCTGGAGTTGTTCAAGCCATTTGTGATGAGGCGGCTTATTGAGCAGGGATTTGCTCATAATATTAAGAGTGCCCGCCGACAGGTAGAACGTGCTAGGGCGGAGGTCTGGGATATTCTGGCCGAGGTTATTAAAGAAAGGCCGGTGATGCTCAATCGTGCCCCTACGTTGCACAGGTTGAGTATCCAGGCATTTGAGCCTACTTTGATTGAAGGTAACGCCATCCAGCTTCATCCGCTGGTCTGCTCTGCGTTCAATGCTGATTTTGATGGTGACCAGATGGCTGTGCATGTACCGCTTTCACGGGCGGCCGTGAGGGAAGCTCGTGAATATATGCTTAGCATTCATAATATGCTGCTGCCCAGCTCGGGTGAGCCTGTCATGACACCTACACTCGATATGGTCTTGGGATGCTATTATCTTACTAATCTTAGGCCGGTGACCGAGGGCAAGCTCAAGATGTATAGCAGTCCTGCTGAGGCCATTATTGCTTACGAAATGTTCACAATAACGGGTGATCATGTATACCCTGAGTTGCATGAAGAAGTGGCAGTCAGAATTAAAGGCAACGGTGCAGCAAAGAAAGAGCTTGCTGAAGCAGTCCTACAGGAAGAGGCTCAGAAAGATAAAAATGATAATGGGATAAAGCTCGAAGAACCAGATAGGCAATATGAAGATATCCGTATGGTCGGCCCTCAGAGCGAGATTATTAAGACCAGCGTGGGGCGCATCATGTTCAACATGATCCTGCCCGTAGAATTGCGTGAGCATAATCCTTACNNGATGACCTCAAGCGGATCGGTTTTGAATACGCGACAAAATCGGGTACAAGCATTGCTGCCAGAGATATCGAGGTCCCACATATCAAGCCAAAACTGATCTTAAAGGGTGATGAGGATGTTGCCATCCTTCACAACCAGTATAACCGCGGCCTGATTACCGAGGAAGAATATGAGAACCAGGCCATCGAAGTCTGGACCAAGATCACCAATGATATTGAAAAAGAAATACAGGGTTCACTTAACCGTTATGGCGGCGTATATATGATGGCCCATTCGGGTGCAAAAGGCAATATCTCGCAGATCAGGCAGATGGCCGGGATGCGCGGGTTAATGACCGACCCCTCCGGACGTATTATTCCTTTCCCTATCAAGGCCAGCTTCCGTGAAGGCCTTTCTGTGATGGAATATTTTATGTCCACACATGGTGCCCGCAAGGGCCTCGCCGATACTGCACTGAGGACATCAGAGGCAGGTTACCTGACCCGTCGTTTGATTGATGTGGCCCAGGATCTGATCATTTTGGAAGAAGACTGTGGATATAACGGCGAAGGAGTGGAGTTCACTTCATTTATAGGTGAAAAAGAAAAGGGGCTTCTTCCTTCATTTGAGGAACGTATCAGGGGGCGTATCGCAGCCAAAGAGATTGTTAACCCGGGTACCGGTGAGATAATAGTCGATAAGAACGAGATGATTGATGAGGAGAAAGTCAAGCAGATCGTTGCTGCCGGCATAATTAAAGTTAGTGTCAGATCTCCCATGACATGTAATTCAAAGCGGGGGGTTTGTAGCAAATGTTATGGCCGTGATCTTTCCACCACTGGATTGGTCAAAATTGGAACTGCTGTAGGCATTATTGCTGCACAGAGTATCGGTGAGCCAGGAACACAGCTTACATTGAGAACTTTTCATACTGGTGGTGTGGTGGGTACCGATATTACCACTGGTTTACCACGTGTTGAGGAGCTTTTTGAGGCTCGAGTACCCAAGGGCAAAGCCGTTCTGACGGAGATTGATGGCAACGTAAATCTAAACGAATTGATAGAGGATGGCGCTCTTAAGAAACGTGAGATTACTATCACTCACGTTGAAGCTTACCCTATAGAACACGAAATCCCTCCCGGCTACAAAGTGATAGTCGAGAACAATGTCCCGGTCAATCGGGGTGACAGACTGGCTGAGCCGGGCACAGCGCTGACTGAAAGCGAAGGGCAGGTTACTCAGCTGCTGATGGCGCGTGTAGATGGCATAGCCAGGGTTGAAGGGGGCAAAGTCATTATTACCTATGAAGATAAGGATGAGCGAACATATGAGGTGCCGGTAACCAGCCACGTACTGGTCAAACAGGGCGATTATGTCCGTGCCGGTGACAAACTGGTGGAGGGTGTAAAAGATCCTCAGGATATCCTGCACATCAACGGACGTAATGCAGTCCAGATCTACCTCATTGACGAAGTACAGAAGATCTATCGCTCTCAGGGCGTGAATATCAATGACAGGCATATTGAAACTATCGTCCGACAGATGCTGCGCAGGGTACGTGTTGAATTCTCTGGTGATACTGACCTGCTGGTGGGAGACCTGGTTGACCGTTTGGACTTTGAAAATATCAATGCCAAGATGGAAGCTGAGGGTGGCGACCAGGCTGTAGCTAGGCCGGTACTTCTGGGAATTACACGTGCCTCGCTTAATACTGATAGCTGGCTGGCTGCTGCTTCATTCCAGGAGACCACCAGAGTATTAGCTGAAGCTGCTATCTGGGGTAAGACCGACAGGCTGCATGGTCTCAAGGAAAATGTCATCATCGGTAAGTTGATACCTTCTGCGATAACCATAGCCCAGAAGCAGGAAAAACCCTCTGATAAGTTCCTGGAGAGGGGCGCTAATATTGTCTTTTCGAATTCTGATGAGGTAAATATGCTGTCAGATGCTGGTGGCATGGTTGCTGTGGAAGAATATCCGGCCGACAACAAATCAGGCGAGCAGGAATAATTTTTTTAACTGCTGAAACTGCCTCCGGCTTTGAAGCCGGGGGCAGTTTGTATTATATCTGCGGGACTGGATTTTTTAGTACGTGTGTTATAATGCTACTAATCTGTGGAATGGGATAGATATGCAGGAAGAACAAACTCCACGCGTAGTGTCGGCTAAACTTAGTCCGGATGATGCTATGCTCGATGCCAACCTCAGACCGAAGAAGCTGGGTGATTTTATCGGTCAGCAGAAAGTCAAGGAAAATCTGGAGATTAGCATCAAAGCCGCACAGAAGCGCGGTGAGACTATCGACCATATATTGCTCTATGGGCCACCCGGCTTGGGAAAGACTACGCTGGCCTTTATTATAGCTGGTGAGATGGGCGTAAACATCAAGGTCAGCTCCGGCCCTGCCATCGAGAGGCCGGGTGATCTGGCTGCTATTCTGACTAATCTGCAAAAGGGTGATGTTCTCTTTATAGACGAGGTTCACCGACTGAGCCGTGTTGTGGAGGAAATACTTTACCCTGCTATGGAGGACTATGCTCTTGATATCATTTTAGGCAAGGGTCCCGGTGCCAGGAGCCTGCGACTCAGCCTGCCCCGTTTTACACTGATTGGCGCTACCACGAGATATGCAGCTATGAGTTCTCCGCTCAGGGACAGGTTTGGCTCGGTGCATCGGCTGGACTTCTATGATGACGCGTCACTGGTGGCTATCATCAAGCGTTCGGCGCGGATATTAAATCTGAAGATCGATGATGAGAGCATCAGCCTGATCGCGTGCCGTGCCCGTGGAACACCCCGCGTAGCCAACCGCTTGCTTAAACGTATACGTGATTACGCTCAGGTCAAATCTGATGGAACGGTTACTGCCGGATTGACACTGGAAGCCATGGGCAAGCTTGAAGTTGATAACCTGGGGCTTGATGAGATCGACCGCAAGGTGCTCAGGACTATCATTGAGAAGTTTGATGGTGGCCCTGTCGGGCTGGATACCATAGCTGCCTCCATAAGCGAGGAATCCGACACTATCGAGAGTGTCTACGAGCCTTATCTTTTGCAGCTTGGCTTCATTGAGAGAACACCGCGTGGCCGCGTAGCAACACGCCTGGCTTATGAACATCTGGGCTTCAAGTACAGGAAAGGCCAATCAGCCCAGGCCAGCCTGTTTTAGATCAATTTGACAGCATAGGATTTATAATATAGACTATAGCGCAGTAAGTCCTCTGGTGGTTAGAGCGAAGCGGCACCACCCGTTCCCATCCCGAACACGGAAGTGAAACGCTTCAGCGCAGACGATACTGAGGGAGGGATTCCTTGGGAAAATATGCCACTGCCAGAGGCTTTTTAATTCCTTTCATTTATTACCTCAGTATAATTCAGGTCTGTTTGAAGCCCCACATCTTTGACTTGAATAAATGTTCAACATATAATTCTTAATACAACATATATACAGTACACTGTATTTTGAGGTTACCATGGCAAGTAGATTTGAAAAGTTTTCTGAGCGTGCCCGTAGGGCACTTACGCGTGCACAGGAAGAGGCTCAGCATTTCGGCCACAATTATATTGATACAGAGCATATACTGCTTGGCCTTATTGCTGAGGAGGACAGTGTTGCGAGTCAGGTGCTTTCCAACCTGGGTGTAGGGGTTGGCAAAGTAAGGTCGGCAGTGGAGTTTATTGTAGGCAGGGGTGGCCGACCGAATACAAATGAGGTGGGGCTTACTCCCAGGGCTAAGAAAGTGATCGAGCTGGCTGTTGACGAAGCCAGGCGTTTGAATCACAGCTATATTGGCACGGAGCACTTGCTCCTAGGGCTGTTAAGAGAGCGGGAAGGATCGGCCGCCGGCGTTCTGGAGAGCTTGGGCGTAACGCTCGAGCGTGTGCTGGTAGAGGTTAACAAACTGCTTAATCAGAGCGGTGGACAGGCCAGAGCAGTCAGCAAGGAGGGCGCACGCACCCCCATCCTTGACCAACTGGGTGTGGATCTTACAAGTCTTGCCCGCAGTGGCAAGCTGGATAATATCGTTGGACGAGAGAAGGAATGTGAGCGAATTATCCAGATACTCAGCCGTCGCACCAAAAACAACCCTGCTCTTATAGGTGAGCCGGGTGTGGGTAAATCGGCTATTGTGTCCAAACTGGCACAACAGATCGTGTCCGGTGATATACCTGAGCCTCTGGTCAACAAGCGGCTGGTAACACTGGATATCGGCTCGTTGGTGGCCGGTACCAAGTATCGCGGCGAGTTTGAAGAGCGACTGAAGAAAGTGCTCGACGAGATCAAGAGCGCCGGCAATTGCATAGTATTTATCGATGAACTGCATACTATAGTGGGCGCAGGTGCTGCCGAAGGTGCTGTTGATGCCTCCAACATACTCAAGCCATCGTTATCCAGGGGTGAGATACAGTTCATCGGTGCTACCACGCTGGATGAATACCGCAAATACATTGAGAAAGATGCCGGACTGGAAAGGCGTTTCCAACCCGTTCAGGTCGCTGAGCCGACAGTTGAGCAAACCATAGCTATCCTCAAGGGTATCAAGCATCATTATGAGGATTATCACAAGCTGATAATTCACGATGAAGCCCTGGTGGCCGCGGCATCGATGGCGGCTCGCTATATCCCTGACCGGTTTCTGCCGGATAAAGCCATCGATATTATGGATGAGGCATCTTCACGTGTCAGGATCAAAAAGGGTGTTGTACCCATTAGCATTGCCGAAGCGCAGAAGGCACTGGAAAACCTCCGCCGTGACAAGGACAATGCCATTGCTTCACAGCAGTATGAGATGGCAGCCGAGATGAGGGACCGTGAGGTGCAGCTCCAGGCAAAGGTCAAGAACATGGAGCAGCAATGGCAGGATACCCAGAAAAAAGAAGTCCCCATCGTTACTAAAGAGGATATTGCCGAAGTGGTCGGCATGTGGACCGGCATCCCGGTCTCCAGCCTGACTGTGGATGAATCAGAAAGGCTGCTTAAAATGGAGGATGTCATCCACGAGACTATCGTGGGGCAGGATGAGGCAATCGTTACTATCGCCAGGGCGGTACGCAGGTCACGCGCTGGCTTGAAGGAATCCAGGCGCCCCATGGGGTGCTTTATCTTCCTTGGTCCTACAGGCGTAGGCAAAACTGCCCTGGTGAAGGCGTTAGCCAAGTTTATGTTCAACAGTGAAGATGCCATGATCAGGCTGGATATGTCAGAGTTCATGGAACAGCATAATGTAGCCCGTCTGGTGGGTGCCCCTCCTGGATATATCGGGTATGAGGAAGGCGGTCAGCTTACCGAGGCCGTCAGGCGCAACCCTTACACGGTGATATTGCTCGATGAGATAGAGAAGGCACATCCCAATGTCTATGATATATTGCTGCAGATCATGGACGATGGCCATCTGACTGATGCCAAGGGCAGGCGGGTGGACTTCCGCAATACTATCCTGGTTATGACATCTAATGTGGGTGCAGAGCTAATCAAACGTGATACTTCAATAGGTTTTAACACTCAGGGTGACGAGGAAAAAAACAGACATGTCGCCTATGAGAAGATGAAGGAAAAGGTGCTGGCTGAAATGAAACGCAAGTTCAGACCAGAGTTCCTCAACCGCATTGATGGAGCTATCGTTTTCCATGCCCTGACTAAAGAGCACATTCGGGAGATCGTCAACCTGATGCTCAAAGAGACCATCAGTTCCATGCAGGAGAAAATGATTACTCTTGAGATATCTCCTGCTGCCAGAGACTATCTTGGCGAAAAGGGTTATGACCCTCATTTTGGTGCACGGCCATTGAGACGTGTGATACAACAGGAAGTTGAGGATAAACTTTCGGAGCAGATATTGCGTGGCGAGTTTGATGTTGGCTCCAATGTGCTCATTGATTATGATGGTGAGAAGATCGTCATCCGCAAGATGGAAGAAGCAGTTGTAGCTGGAGCCGAGAGCAGACTGCTACCAGGTGAGAGCAATCACTTGCTTGGGGATAGCAGTTCATAAGTCAGAATGGAAATTATAAAAAGGGTGGGAACTATGTTCCCACCCTTTTTTGTATCATTTTGCCTGTTAAACTGATATTATTTTAAGTCATTACAGGTATCCACTAACAGTCGCATGGAAAAGCAAAAAACCAGAACTGTATACGTCTGCCGCAATTGCGGCAAGGAGACCTCCAAGTGGGAGGGCCGTTGCCCTGCCTGCCAGGAATGGAACTGCATGGAGGAGACCGTTGTTGCCATCTCCCGAAATAAAGTTAACCTTCCTTCCGAAAACATTGCCGCCCCTCAGGAACTATCACGTGTACAGAAGGATGCCTACGCCAGGATATCATTTCCTATCGAAGAGCTTAACCGTGTGCTGGGTGGGGGTCTGGTCAATGGCTCTGTAGTTCTGATCAGCGGCGATCCGGGCATCGGCAAATCCACCCTGCTTCTACAGGTTTCCGATGTAGTCACACGCGGTGATGGCCAGGTTGTATATATCTCAGGCGAGGAATCTGCTCAGCAGCTCAAGATGCGCTCTGAGAGGTTGGGGGTGGACGGAAACCGTCTGTATATATATCCGGAAACCAACATGGAAAATATCATGGCCAGGCTGGAGAGCATGTCTCTGGCGCTGGTTGTGGTCGACTCCATACAGACCGTTTATCTTGATGACATTACAGGCGCTCCCGGCAGCATCAACCAGATACGTGAATGTACCTTGCATTTGCTGAGATGGGCCAAGAAGACGGGTG
Source organism: Dehalococcoidia bacterium UBA4060 (assembly GCA_002383665.1). Taxonomy (GTDB): domain Bacteria; phylum Chloroflexota; class Dehalococcoidia; order GIF9; family UBA5629; genus UBA6808. Next base: position 29,411 of record DFZI01000076.1, on the reverse strand, counting down.
TGCCTGTCTTTATCTCCGGCCATGTGACCAAGGATGGTTCTATCGCTGGACCCAAAGCGTTAGAGCATATCGTTGATGTGGTTCTTTATCTGGAGGGCGAGTCGTTCAACAGCTATCGCATACTGCGTAGCGCTAAAAACAGGTTCGGATCCACCAATGAGGTAGGCGTATTTGAGATGAGTGCGCTGGGATTAAAGGAGGTGCCCAACCCCTCCCAGTATTTTCTTGAATCGTATGTCAATGGTGCAATAGGCGCTATGGCAGTGCCGACACTCGAGGGTAGCCGACCGCTCCTCGTCGAAATTCAGGCGCTAACCAGCCTATCCACCTATGGACCACCTCGTCGTATCAGCAATGGGATGGACTTCAACCGGCTGTTGCTGATCACCGCCGTGCTTACCCGGCGGGCCAGTGTTGGCCTGTATAATCAGGATGTGATAGTGAATGTCACGGGCGGGATCAAAATCTCGGAGCCGGCCGCTGACCTGGGTGTGGCACTGGCCATTGCCTCCAGCTTCAAGGATGCACGTTCGGTACCCGGAACGGTGGCTATAGGCGAAATCGGCCTCAGTGGTGAGCTGCGACCTGTGCCTCAAGTTGAGAGGCGTATTATGGAGGCAGCCCGCATGGGTTTCACACGTTGCATCGTACCGTCAGCAGTCAGGAAGCTCTCGGATAGCCTTGACAGCATGGAGATAATCAAGGCCGACAATGTATCAGTGGCGCTACGTCTCGGTCTTGAGAAAAGCTCCAGGAAGAAGGAACAGGCAGAGGCTAACGATGGCTAAGGTTGCAGCAGTGGTGGTTGCTGCAGGCATCGGGCACCGCATGGGCGCTGATAAAACCTTCATAGGCCTGGGTGACAAGCCTATGGTGTCATGGCCAATAGATGTTTTACAGAACAGCGGACTGATTAATGAGATTGTACTTGTTTTACATAAGGATAAAGTAGATGTCGGACGTGACCTTATGAAAAAAAACAGGTGGTCCAAGATCACTGCTATCTGTGCTGGTGGGGAAAGAAGGCAGGACTCGGTCAAGAACGGGCTGATATCTATAAGCAAGAGTGACTGGGTATTGATACATGATGGGGCGCGGCCTTTCCTGACGGAAAAGCTGGTAGATGATGGCATTAAGGCTGCTGAAGAGACGGGTGCAGCCGCGGCCTGTACCGATGTCAAGGATACGATAAAGCTGGTCGATGATAACGAGATTGTGACGCAAACACTCATCCGTAGTCGTCTGAGGGTCGTACAAACGCCGCAGGTCTTCCGTCTGGACATACTGAGGAAGGCCTATGAGCTGATCGACAGTGAAGTCACCGATGATGCCAGCATAGTTGAGAAGGCGGGATACAGGGTCAAGCTCTATCCCGGGGATTACGAAAATATAAAGGTCACGACGAAGGACGATCTATTGCTGGCCGAAATGATTGCCAAAGGCAGGTGAAACAATGAGGGTAGGAATTGGATATGATCTGCATCCACTGGTAAAAGGCAGGAAGCTGATACTGGGTGGTGTCGAGATATCGTTTGAGATGGGATTGGACGGGTACAGCGATGCCGATGTGCTGGTGCATGCCATTATTGATGCGCTGCTCGGTGGCGCCGCCTTGCCCGATATCGGACAGCAATTTCCCACGGGTGATCCACAACATAAGGGTGCTTCCAGCATTCATTTATTGGGGCATGTCGGCAGGCTGGTTGCATCCAGGGGCTACAGGGTAAACAATATCGATAGCGTTTTAATCGCTCAGGCACCCATGATCGCACCATATGTGAATGAAATGCGAACTAAAATAGCTGCTGCGCTGCGTATGGATGTCGAAGATGTGATGATCAAAGGAAAGAGCACAGACGGCCTTGGAGTTACGGGCAGGGGTGAAGGTATAGCGGCCGAAGCGGTTGCATTGCTAAGCGAGTAAAATTATAGAGCCAGAGGTGTTCGATGAAAATATTTAACACGTTATCGGGACGTAAAGAGGAGTTCGTACCCCTGGATAAAAATGGTGTCAAAATGTATGTCTGCGGCGTAACCGTATATGATGTCTGCCACTTCGGACACGCCCTGAGCTATATATCATTTGACGTCATCAGACGATACCTCGAATATAGAGGTTACAATGTGAAGTATGTGCAGAATTTCACAGATATTGATGATAAGATAATCAATCGCTCCAATGAGAGGGGAATTCCCTGGCGGGACCTGGTGGAAAAATACATATCTGAGTTCTTTGCCGATATGGATGCCCTCAATATCAAGAGAGCTACGATCTATCCCCGTGCCACTGAAGAGATACCTATGATCATTGAGGTGATCAAAGTGCTGATAGAAAAAAAACATGCCTATGTTTCAACAGATGGCAGTGTCTACTTCAGTGTCAGAAGCTTTCCAGACTACGGCAAGCTCACTCACCAGACTGCTGCAGAAATGCGTGTTACCGAAACATTGCAGGCAGAGAAGAAGGAAGATTCTCTGGACTTTGCCCTGTGGAAAGCAGCCAAGCCGGGTGAACCTTTCTGGCCCAGTCCCTGGGGTGAAGGCAGACCCGGCTGGCATATTGAGTGCACTGCCATGTCCATCCATCATCTGGGCAGGCAACTGGATATCCACGGCGGAGGCCAGGATCTCATGTTCCCGCATCACGAAAACGAGATTGCTCAATCTGAATGCTACACAGGCCTGCAGCCCTTCGTGCGTATCTGGATGCATAATGGATTTCTGCAGTTGGGCGCTGATAAGATGAGCAAGTCACTGGGCAACCTGGTAACTATCAAGCAAGCGCTGGAACGCAACAGTGCTGATGCTATCAGGCTTTTTATCGTAAGCTCCTATTATCGCATGCCTTTGCGCTATAGTCTGGAGGCACTCGATGCCGCTGAAGCCGGGATCGAGAGAATGAAACAGGCGCTCAAGGCTGAGGGAAAACCGGGAGGAACCGTGGTAGAACCGGAGCAATTCAAAACAAGGTTCATTGAGGCTATGGATGATGACTTCAACACCCCTCAGGCGGTAGCTGCCCTGTTCGACCTGGTCAGGGAGATCAACCGGGGCAATGAAAGAGGTATGGATGTCGGGAAGGCCAGGGATATGCTAAAGGAACTAACCGCTGTGATAGGTTTTACACTGCAGGAGAAAAAAGCAGTCTCTGGTGAGCTTGTAGCCAAGATAGAAGAACTGGTTGAAAAACGCAATGGCTACCGCAAAGCCAGAGAATGGAAATTGGCGGATGAGGTGCGTAATCAGCTTAAAGAGATGGGTATTGCTATAGAAGATACGCCCAGGGGTACAACCTGGAAACTGACCAGGTAGATGTTAGAGCGGTAGTTTATCCAGGATTGTAACCGTATCGCCTATATTTACACCGAGAACCCTGGCGGCATTTCCATCCCTGACTGAGATCTCAAGGTAGTCATTGCTGCCAACAACAGCTATAAGTCCGCTGCTCTGGGCATAATAAGTACTTAGATTCTCGATGCGCTGGTTGTGTATTTCCACTGCGCTTCCGGGCCGGATATCAATGCTGCGCAGGTTTGTTATGAGATTCCCGAATCTGTCGATATGGATGATGTGGCCTGTAAGATGGCCATTACCATCCCTGAAAGGCTGGGGAACAGGGAACGAGTTAAGCCTGGCCAGCTCTTCGCCGAAAGCAGAAATTGGATACTCCAGGGAAAGATAAGCGGCCACGGGTGCCAGGATATCACGCCCGTGAAAAGTGGAGCTGACAGGCTGTCTCCAATATTTCTGATTGGTAATGGAGATGGCTTTGCAACCCTCGGGCAGGCCTTTTTCAAAAGTTGAATTGTCCGGAGTGGTAATAACAGACTTCCGTGACTGTTCTTGTCCCCGTTCCAATTCATACAATATGTAGCTTAGCACACCATTATCTGGAGCCATGAAATATGCCACAGGAGTCTGCAGAATGACCATTTGGCGCTGGCTGCCTACGCCGGGGTCAACTACCACTATGTGTATGGAGCCTGCGGGGAAATAGCGCCAGGCCGTGTGCAGGATGAAAGCTGCCTGACGGATGAACTGCGGTTCAATGGCATGCGTGATGTCAACTATGTTAGCGGATGGGTTGATGCCGAGTATCACGCCCTTCATACTGGCAACGTACCCGTCGCCGGTGCCGAAATCGGTCGTCAGCGTGATGACCCTCGACATTTATTTTTCCTGGATTAAAGACTGCTGCTGATTCTTACGATGACGATGGAAAGCACCACGAAGATAACAGCCAGGACAATGGTGACCTGAAAAAGCGTTTTTTCCACACCGCGGCGGGTCCTGTATACGCCGTCCGACTGACCGAAAATGCCTCCCAGGCCGCCTCCCTTGGTCTGCAGGGCCAAAACACCTATCAGGGCAAGGGCTAACACAATCTGTGCTATCGTTAAATATAACGGCATGCTATTTTCCTCCGATTTTATCCGTGACAATTTGCCTGACCACTGCCGGATTGGCCTTGCCCCTGGAAGCCTTCATGACCTGCCCGATGAGGAAGGTCAGGGAAGACTCCTTGCCGGCCCTGTAATCGGCAACTGCCTTTTCATTTTCTGCCATTATTTTTTCTACCAATGCGGCAATTTCACCGCTGTCTGTGATTTGGACAAGTCCCTTTTCTGCCACAATGGCCGTAGCGGTTTTACCCGTATTAAACATGTCTTCAAAGACCGTCTTGGATAGAGGTCCGCTGAGTGTGCCTTGTTCTACCAACTCCAGTAGCTCGGCAAGCTGGGCGGGTTTGATGCGGCAGTCCTCCAGGCTGGTGTTGCTTGCATTCAACAGCCGGGTAAAGTCTCCCAGCAGCCAGTTGCTCACAGCCTTGGCTTTTTTGGGGAGTTCCTGTCTCCCACTATTTTGGGTGGCAATGGCGACGCACTCCTCAAAATAGGTAGCCATTGCCCTGGAATCTGTCAGCAGCTCCGCGTCATAGGAAGGCAGGTTATATTGCGAGATAAAACGGTCATATCTGGCTGAGGGCAGCTCGGGCAGGCCTGAATGAATTTTTTCCACAAATTCAGGGCTGAAGGCAAGTGGTGGGATATCCGGCTCGGGAAAATATCTGTAGTCATGGGCGTATTCCTTACTACGCTGACTGACTGTGATGCCTTTATCATCAACCCAGCCGCGTGTCTCCTGCGGTATCTTTTCTCCCCCGGACATGGCTTCACGCTGCCTTCTTGCCTCGTATTCCAGGGCGCGGAAAACGGCGCGGAAGCTGTTCATGTTCTTGACCTCTACCTTGCCCAGATATTGGGTCGTGCCAGCCGGGCGTATGCTGATATTGGCATCGCAGCGGAAACTGCCCTCTTCCATGTTACCGGTGGAGACGCCCAGATATTGGAGTATCGAGCGTAGCTTTACAAGGTAGAGGCGGGCTTCCTCGGGACTGCCAATGTCGGGTTCGCTGACTATCTCCATGAGCGGCATGCCGGCACGGTTGACGTCAACCAGGCTGTAGCTCTCGCCGTCCGGAGCCGTGCGGTGAACCAGCTTGGCCACATCTTCTTCGAGGTGGACGCGCGTGATTCCAATTTTCCTTTTCTTGCCTTCAATGTCGATGACCAGGTAACCATTGACTCCCATGGGCATATCGTATTGTGAGATTTGATAACCTTTCATAAGATCAGGGTACGGGTAGTTCTTGCGGTCGAATTTGGCATGTCCCGGTATTGTGCAATTCAACGCCAGGGCAGTCATGATGGTGAACTCAACTGCACGCTGGTTAACGGTGGGCAGGACTCCCGGCATACCCAGACAAACAGGACATACATGCGTATTGGGAGGTGCACCGGCATAATCGGTGCTGCAGCTACAATACATTTTGCTGCGTGTAAGTAACTGGGAATGTACCTCCAGACCTATGATTGTTTCATATTCCACAACGTGGGATAGTATAGCAATAACCAATGTTATGGGGCAAGCTGAGGGCAGATCGAAGAAGTGGAGTTCAGATTGTGTTTCCGCTTTACAAGTGGCAAAATACTCTACTATTTGGAAAATATCTCTGCCGAGCAAACCTGTGCATAATTGTGAATAATAACAATTAATGAAGTATAATTATGCGAGTGGCCAGAGGCCCAATTGGTAAATAGCTTACTAATGTTGAAGCTGATTAGGCCGCTTGCAAGTCAGTCTGTGTTGTTTTTCTGACAAAGTAAGAAAAAATTGTAAAAATAGCAGGATGATTAACCTTGACGCATATGATATCGGTATTATCGTTAGGTAATAGAATAAAAATTGATTTATCCAGTTAGGACTAAATTAAAATTCCGTAGCCAGTTGTTCAATAGAATTCCACATCCAAACCGGGAGTGATAGAAATATGAAAAAAAACAACCTGTTTATTTGTTGTGTTATATTAATGGCTCTCGTAGTACCATTATGGGCAGGCTGTAACGGCGGCGACGGTGTAGTTCAGCAGACCATTGCTGTTGTACGGCGTGGGGATCTGGAAGCGAGGGCTACTGTAGATGGTTATATTGAGACACCAGCGGCTGTAAGCCTGTATTTTGATACGACCATGTTTACACCTCCTTATAGTGGCAAGATCAGGGATATCTATGTGGAAAAAGGTGATACGGTCAGGGCGGGAATGGTGCTGGCCAAGCTTGATGATACCACGCAGAAGCTGGCGGTGGAGGCGGCGCAATATACTCTTGAACTGGCACTGAATAATATGGTACAGACTGTATGCTGCGGCATTAAAGTCTCGCCCAGCCATTATACGGAAGCAGTCCCTATCAAAAGGTTTGAGTTTGCCAGGAATGAGATGGAAAAGGCGCAGGCACTTTTACTCGATGGAAAGTATGCTGAGTCGGCCGAGCAGATATCTCTGGCCAAACTTGACCTCGAGGGAGCACGCGATTTTTTAAGTAATTCCACCTATCGCGACATCAAAGCAAATTTGATGGATATTAACCAGTCGGTAACGGCAGATTTATATCTTGGTGATGTCATCACTGCTCTCACAGGTGAAATTGATAAAATATCCGCCCTTCAGAAACAATATGGAGAAGGTGAGTATGATGCTGCCAGAGAGTCAATCCAGTATATCCTGATGGAAATTAGTGATACGTGGAGCCTGATCAACGGACTGAGCCATCTGCCGGGTGGCATCACGGTTCCTGATACCTGCACCACCTACACTGTACTCAACGAGATAGATATCTCGCTGGAAAAGCTTGAAGAGATGTCAAAAGCAAAGGATATCGACAGTATCAAATATGCCGAGACGCTGAATGTCATCAAGCATGACCTGGAGCTGAGCAAGAAGATTATAGGAGAAAACAGGGAGACATACTGGCTTGGACTCAACCTCAAGATGATGCGCGACACTAACATTAATATTCAGAGCGCATTGGTCAATCTTGATCGTGCCAAGCAGTCACTGCTTAAAACGGAGCTCATTGCCCCCTTCGATGGCAGAGTGGAAGATGTCAACCTCCGCCCCGGCGACCTGATAACACAGAGGTACTCTCCCACCGGTGTTCCGATCGATTCATGGGTTATCCGGCTGGCGGATAATAGCTATGTCAAGATGAGCGGAATTGTGGACGAGATTGATGCCGTAAAAATCAAGGCCGGGCAGAAGGCAGTTATATTAGTGGATGCCTTGCCGGGAAAGAAGTTTGATGGAACCGTGAAATTCGTTTCCTCTTATGCCCAGCAGCAATCTGCCGGCATTCAGTACTACGGAACACTGCAACCGCTCACGCCGACCTATAAAATCGAAATTGATATCGATAGAGATCAGGCAGCCGGGCTTTACGGTAATCTTTCTGCCAGCGCAGAGATACTGACAGATAAACGTGCAAACGTACTGCTCGTGCCTAACGGTGCCGTGTTGGAACAGGACCAGGATTACATGGTGAGAGTTCTGTTGGATGAGAAGACAGGCATCTTTGAGCAACGGCCTGTTAAGATAGGTCTGCAATCAAGATCTTTGACAGAGATACTCTCCGGCTTGCAGGAAGGTGAGAAGGTGCTGGTGGAAAAGGTCAGCACTCCCACCAGACAGTTGCATATAGGCGGGTAGAGGTAATGGAAGCAGTATCAGCATGCGGTTTAAATTTACTTGGAGGCAATGGCAATGGCCAATAAGTTTGTCGAATCAATGAAATCAAGACTCTCCAGCACAAGGGGCAAAGTGACGTTCATAATCATCGCCGTCGTAGTGGTAGGCGGGATTATCGGAGGCCTCTACCTGTGGAACGAGAGTGCCACTTATGTCAGCACGGACAATGCCAGACTGGCGGCGCCGCTGATCCCGGTCTCTACACTTTCTTCCTGCCAGGTGATCAGCCTGGATGTCGATTATGGCAGCTATGTGGAAAGGGGACAGAGGATAGCTACTGTTGGCCAGCCCCGCCCTGATAATGTTTCCGACAGGTTGGGCTTTAAGGAAATTCCCATGGGAAGAGCAAATATAGAAGCGCCGGTCAATGGCTATGTGGCTGCTGTCTGGACTTATCCTGGGGCAATGCTGGGTGCCGGATCCCCTATAGTAACGATCTATGATAATTCCAACACCTGGGTCAGCGCCAATATTGAAGAGACCAAGCTGCACAGAATCCAGCCCGGTCAGGAGGTGGAAATTATCGTCGATAGTTTGGGTGGACGCAAGCTTAGGGGCAAGGTGGTTGGTATCTCAGCGTCAACTGCCGCTACCTTTTCACTACTTCCTCAAAATACTACCACGGGTAATTTCATCAAGGTAGTGCAGGTTGTACCTGTGAAGATCTCCCTGGAGAACCCGGCTAATGACGTGCTGGTGCCCGGCACTTCTGTAGAGGTGAAAATAAAGGTCAGATAGGTTCTTTCCTATGAATGCCCTCCCTGCCATCGTCAACTTATAGAAAGGCTGATTGTAAAGTTGATGTATTTTCCCCTTGCTGGCAGGTTTTTTAGATCCATTTCCTTCTGTGGAAGTAAATCAGCATGCTGACTGCAACAATCAACATAAATATGAGCACGGCAGGGTAGCCCCAGGCAGCATCAAGCTCGGGCATGTATTTAAAATTCATGCCGTACAGACCCACGATGAAAGTCAGCGGGATAAAAATAGTGGCTACAAGTGTGAGTACCTTCATTACCTCATTGGTCCTGTTGCTCATGCTGGAAAGGTAGATGTCAATTAAATCACTGACCATCTCACGCGTGGTCTCAATCAGGTCCATCGCTTCAAAGAGACGGTCGTAAACGTCCCTAAAGTAGGCAGTTGTCTCATCCTTGATCAGTGATGACTCTTTCTTCTCAAGGTTGCTGAGGATTTCCCGGACCGGCCAGACGTATTGTCTGAGACGCAACATGTTTTTCTTTATATCCTGTATTGACGCAAGAACCTTGCGGTCGGGATTATCTACCAGCTCATCCTCCTTCTCTTCGATCTCTTCACCAAACTTTTCCACCGTGCCGAAATAGTTGTCTACGATGATGTCTGTGATACGGCAGGCCAGGTAGTCAGGTCCCATTTTTCGGACAGTGGAGTCAGCCGTGCTGATTTCATTACGCACCCCTCCGAAGAAGTCCCCCGGTTTTTCCTGGAATGTCAGCAGGAAGTTATCACCCAGGACAATGCTGAGCTGTTCTGCCTCCACAGAAGCTGTTTCGGTGTTGTATTCAAGCATTTTAAGTATGATTAAAAGATAGTCGCCAAAATCCTCGTATTTGACCCTGTGGTCGGTATTGGCGATATCCTGTATGGTTAGCTCATGCAGACCGTATGATTTGCCCAGAGATTTGAGAATGTCCATGTCGGTAACGGTGTCAACATTGATCCATGTAACACCCGGCAGTTCCCTGCAGGAGACACATTCTGAGGCCGTGCATCCTGACTTAACTGTATGCTGGTCGCGGCTATAATGAATCATGCTTAAAGGTGTACCGCTTGTCTCGTTCATAGAATTTAAATCCTATTATGGCTTGCGAAGTTGCCCGCGTGCCAGTGAGGCGAATATACCACCAAAACACAGAACAGTAAAGATGGCAAAGCAGGCCCTGATGCTCGATTGTAGTTGGGGGAAAACAGGTGGTGCTATCTGAACATGCCCGATGAACACTGCCAGTACCATCATGGTAACGCCCATGCTGAGCATCTGACCGATCAAGCGCATGGTAGCCAGTGTGGCGGAGGCGATGGATAGAGACTGCCTGTCGACCGAACTCATGACGGAGTTGGTGTTGGGTGAGGAGAACAGGGCGAAGCCCAGCCCCAGAATTATAAGACTGATAATGATGTAGTACAGGGGCAATCTTTCGTTCAAAAATATCAGCATGAAAAGCCCTGCGACATTTAGCCCCATCCCTATAGAAGCCAGCAGGCGGGGTTCAATCCTGTCGGAGAGGCGTCCGGCCATGGGTGAGAAGATGGTCTGCATGATGGGCATGGCAAGGAGCACTATGCCGGCACTGGCTGGCGTCATGTTGTTGAGGTATTGGAGGTGCAGACTGAGCAGGAAGGTTACAGCAAATGTGGCCGCGTAGTTGATCAGTGCTGCAAGGTTAGAAAAACCAAATGCCCGGTTGTTGATGAACAGGGCGATATTAAGCACGGGTTCGCTCGCCCGCAGTTCCCACAAGACAAAGCCAATCAGCACCAGGATGCTCAAGATAATAGCGATGAAGCCTGTCCAGCCGGGAAGCTCTGAAAAGCCCATGATCAGTGCAGTAACTCCTATCCCGTAGATGATAGATCCTGTCAGGTCAAATTTCTCTCCCCTTGCGGCTGCCCATTCGCCCCTGATCAGTGTCAATGTCAGGATGATGGGTGCCAGGAGGAGCAGGACAATCAGCCAGAAAATACTTCGCCAACCAAAGGCTTGCGTAAGTATGCCGCCCAGGAAAGGCCCCACGGATAGTCCAATATATACAAATGCCACGTTGATACCCAGTACACGCCCGCGCTGGCTGAGGGGAAAAGCAAGTACGACCAGGGCGGTGCTGGTGCTGACGATCATTGCGCTGGCCAGGCCCTGCAAAACACGGGATGCCATCAATGTTTCCATGTTGAATGACAGGGCTGAGAAGATTGCGGCGAAGATATAGACTACCAACCCTGTAACCATTGTCTTTTTTAACCCACGGATGTCGGCCAACCTGCCCAGCGGCACCAGGAAAACGGCGGTTGCTACCAGCGTGGAGGTTGCCACCCAGCTCAACGTGATAGCATCCATTGCGAACTCATGCCCAATAGCCGGCAGGGCAATGTTGATGGCCGAGCCGTTAAAAGGCGTGATAAAAGCGCTGATGCTTGTGATCAGCAAAACTAACGTGGCATGTCCGGGGCCAGTCTCAGAAGGTTGACTCATTTCCTATCAGGATAATAGATGAGAGATTATATCCTATTCTGTGGAAAAACAGGATGCTGAGATTTACGCTATTTGCTTGCATGCTGATGGTGTATTGTGTAGTATAGGGACAACCAACGGAAGGAAAATTTTATAGAAGTCAGGAATTTCAGTATGAAAAAGCCAAACAAAGCTCAGTGGAAGGGATTATACGAAGCAGCCATCGCTTTCCAGCAGACGGCACCGTGGAAGTGGATGGCAAACGAAGACATCTTTGCAGTGGTCAGCCCGGTTAATGAGGAGATAGGCTACTGTTCCATTCTGGGCAAAGGTGGTGAGGAGTTTGGATTAGGCATCTCTCTCGGCGATGTGGGGCTGCGCTGGCTTATGGGTTTGATTGAGGAGGAAAAAGCTGATGACCCTTCTGACATGGTTATGACGCCTCTCCTGACGCTGCTCCTGACAAGCCGTGATGTGCTTTATGAGGAAGACAGAAAGATTATCCGGTCACTTGGTCTGAGGTTTCGTGGCAGAAATGCCTGGCCATTGTTCCGGAGCCAAAGGCCAGGTTGTGCCCCATGGTTCCTGGAGAAAGATGAGGCCATCTATCTTACTGCTGCTCTATGGCAGGCGTTGGAAATAGCCAGGAGGGTCAGGGCTGGCGACTTGGACTTGCAAGGAAATCTGGCACGTGGCAAGATAATTACCCGTTACCCGTCCGACAAGGGCTGGAAAGAGAGATGGGATTCTGTGCGCCGGACAACACACGATAGAGCAGGTAGCGTAGAACCTCTCGAGGTTACTGATGAAGCCGCACTCCTTCTCTTAAGCAACAGGGCAAAGAGGTGCTCTGCCTCGTGGGAATTCGATATTTTTGTGGTACCCGTATGCATGGGGCCAGCGGGTGCTCGTCCCTATTACCCCTTGTGTTTTATGGCTGTGGATGCGGAACGTGGCCAGATTTTGCACGCGGACATGACAGAGCCATGGCTGACGACATCTGAGAAACGGCAAGAGGTTATCCGCTTCCTTGAGAGGTCAGAGGCATTGCCGGAAGAGATAAAAGTAAGTTCGCAGGATACCAGGGCAGTGTTGCAGCCGGTAGCACACGCCCTGGGGATAAGTCTTCGTGTCTCACGTCTGCACCGGCTCCAGGAGGCCAAAGATAGCCTCCTGGGATATCTCTCCAGTGGTAATCTGTGATTATCCCTTGGCAGCAAAAAAAATGGGATTGGTGCAATCTCATTTTTCAATAAATGAGGCAAGCATGATGGATGTTAAGATGATCCCAGAGTTAATTGTGATCGGCATAGGACTAATCATAATTGGGATGGGAGCTATTATGTTTTACCTCGGTCGTTATCACCCGCGCCTCGCGTTAGCCGAGGGCATTTTCGATGATTTCGATGGCGGGCGATTGCTTGCCCGATGCATCGAGACTGACGCTGACAAAGTCCACCCGCCAGTTATCCGGCAGGTTATCGTGGCTTCCCAGGTAATCCATTGCCGTAGCGACCAGGTGCTGTCTCTTCACGGCGGTTACTGATTCGGCAGCGGTGCCGAAGGAGTTGCCGGTTCTGGATCGTACCTCGATGAAGATTAGGCAGCCAGCCTTGCTGGCTACCACATCGATCTCGCCATAGCGGCAGCGGTAATTACGCTCAATGATGTGATAACCCTTTTTCTTAAGGGCACGGCAGGCCAGGTACTCACCCAGTCTCCCTGTCTGCTGTTTTTTCATATCAATCTGGACAAATTCCTTACCGGGGCAAAGGTAAAACGGTGTATCTCACAAGCCCCATATTTTTGCAAGCATTGGAGGTGCTCACGTGTGCCGTAGCCTTTATGCCGGCAGAAGCCATAATGGGGATAAGCAAGGTCCAACTCGGTCATAATGTGGTCACGTGTGACCTTGGCCACAATTGAAGCACAGGCGATGGTCAACACGTCGCGGTCACCCTTGATAATACCTTTCTGGGGCATGCTCAGGCGTCGCAGGAAGACTGCGTCAGTGAGCACATAATCCGGTGGGGAGTAAAGTCCCTGCAGGGCTAACTTCATGGCCTGCCTGGTGGCATTGAGGATATTTATATTATCTATAACCTGCGGTGGTACAACGCCGACACCAATCTCGATGTCGGCACCCTGTATCAGCCGGTAAATATCCTCGCGTTCTTCCTCAGTTAGCATCTTGCTGTCCCTGACCTGTCCCATCCACTCGAATTCCATGGAATCAGGCAGTATGACGGCGGCAGCTACGACCGGTCCTGCCAGAGCCCCACGCCCTGCCTCATCCATGCCAGCAATACGCCTGTAACCTTTTGCAAAAAGCATATGCTCCATATTCCGGCCGGGCCAAAATTTTCTGTTGCTCAATCTTTTCACGTGTATTGCCGTTCTATTTTAACGGTCGTCTTCCACTACTTTGCCCAGGCGGGAGAGCACGATACTGAGGATAGGTCTGCTGATGCTCTCGATAGGTTGCTGTGCCTGTATGACCGTCCATCGTTCAGGGTCCTTGCTCGCCTCGAGCAGGTAGCCTTCCCTTACCTTGCGGTGGAATGAGATGCTTTCATTATCGAAGCGGTCCGCTTCGAGGTCATGCTTGCGCTCCAGGCCAAGTTTGGGGTCTTCATCAAGTAGTATGGTTATATCGGGTTTGATCCCTCCTGTAGCGATCATGTTGACGTATTCTATCTGGCTGAGGCTGAGGCCGCGGCCATATCCCTGGTAGACGATCGTGGAATCAGAGAAACGATCGCAGATTACTGTTTTGCCAGTATCCAGGGCAGGCCTTATTACATCTTTGACAAGCTGGGCACGGCAGGCATTGAACAGCATCAGCTCGGTTTCAGGGTTGATGTCGAAGTCCTGCCTTGACTTGAGAAGGTTACGAACAGAAGATCCTAAAGGAGTTCCGCCAGGTTCCCGGGTGAGGACTACAGGGATGCCCCTGCTCCGGAGATTGCTGTGCAGCAGCCTGGCCTGAGTGCTTTTGCCGCATCCCTCGCATCCTTCGAAAGTAATAAACATACTAATCAGTGTAGAGATAGACTAATGATTGGTGATTCTGACCCGCCGGTCGGGTTCTCTGCCGCTGCTGCGTGAGATGACATCATGGCGCTCGGCCAGCATATGCTGAAGCTTGCGTATGAAGGCATTCTGCGGGCTCAACTCAATCTCCTGCCTGCCATTCTTAACATCTTCTATTGCTTGCATGGCTTCATCCAACGCTAAATCTACCGTCTCATCATGGGGGCCGGAGTAGATGGCGTCAAGACAGTGCCGGATCTGCTGCAGGCTGTTGCCGCGTATGGCGTAAACCGGTATTCCCTGTGTTTCGGCATCCCTGATCTTCTGGGGCTTACGGCGAAAATGACTCTTGGTCGTGATCAAGAGGTTGGATTGCCTGATATCACTGGTAATTTCAATGTCCAGCCCTTTTTCATGGGCAGCCTGCTCCAATATAGGCCTGTTTATGCCGAAAAGATATATGCGCAGCTTTTGCTTCTTGCCTGCAGGCCAGTTGCCGTGCTGCTCCTGCACAGTGCTCGCCTGTTCCTTTATGATATTACCTTCCTGGTCAAGCCAGCGTATTTCCGATGGTGTTTCCTGGCCGTGCAGTATGGAATCAACTGCCAGCTTGCAATCAGGGTGCACCTGCACCTTGTATCGTTCCTGTATCTCGACGACGATATCGAAGGTGGGGGGTGCCTTGCGTTCCAGTATGGACTTTTGCGTATGTCTGCGACGTGCTTCTTCATCGCCCAGCGTGACGGTCTGTATGCCGCCGATCAGATCTGATAGAGTGGGATTCATCATCAGATTTTTCAGGGTGTTGCCGTGTGCAGTCCCCACCAGTTGCACACCACGCTCGGCGATGGTCCTGGCGGCGTCGGCCTCGAGGCTGGTGCCGATCTCATCGATGATAATAACCTCGGGCATGTGGTTTTCTACAGCCTCGATCATGACGGCATGTTGTAAATTAGGAGTGGGTACCTGCATGCGCCGGGCGTGTCCGATAGCCGGATGGGGAATGTCGCCATCGCCAGCTATTTCATTGGAGGTATCTACAACTATGACCCTCTTTTTCAGATCATCGGCCAGTACACGCGCCGTCTCACGTAACATGGTTGTTTTCCCGATGCCCGGTGGCCCCATCAGCAGGACGTTTTTCCCCGTCTCAACCAGGTCTTGAATAATCCGGGCTGTTCCCATTACCGCCCTTCCTACCCTGCAGGTAAGTCCGACAATCTTGCCCTCGCGGTTGCGTATGGCTGAGATACGGTGCAGTGTGCGTGGCAGCCCGGCGCGGTTGTCGCCGCTGAACGTGCCTATCCTGCTTATAACATACTGGATATCTTCCTCCGATACTTCCCGATCCCCCAGAAATATCTCTTTGCCAGGGAAACGCGCTTCCGGCAGACGCCCCAGGTCAAGCACTATTTCGAGCAGGTTATCCTGATCGTCAGACTGCTTGATCTGAGAGACGATATGATATGGCATGACTTCCAGCAGTGTCTTGATGTCATCTATATTAACAGTCTGCAAAGCTATCTCCGCTGGCATTGCCTGTGTTTTGGTGTTCCGAGAGCGAATCTACAAGATTACGTCCTTTTATGATGATGTCTGGCAGGAAATGTGCCCGGGGCAATGATACAGTTAAATATGCTGAATGCATGTAGCGGATTTTGCTATTTTGTATCCTGTCTATATACATATGATAGTGTTGCAGATAGCCTTTCATGGCTACGAACACGGGTTTAGTTACCAGCCCCTGGTAGCAAGCAGGCTGTCCTCCGGGATGCTCTTTATTTCCAGACCGGGCATGGCCTCTCCCAGTGATTCTGAGACCTCGGCGATGATATTGGGATCCATATAATGGGTGACGGCTTTGACGATAGCCCTGGCACGGGCTTCTGGATTGCTGGACTTGAATATGCCCGAACCCACGAAAACACCTTCAGCGCCGAGCTGCATCATGAGAGCTGCGTCAGCAGGTGTGGCCACGCCGCCGGCGGCAAAATTGACTACGGGCAGCTTGCCTGCTCTGTGTACCTCGAGCACCAGCTCAAGCGGAGCGCCCAGCGCCTTGGCCTCGGCCGGGAGCTCATCCTCACTCAGTGATTGCACCCTCCGAATTGCTGACTGCACTGCCCTAATATGGCGTACTGCTTCCACTATATTGCCGGTGCCGGCCTCGCCCTTGGTACGGATCATGGCGGCGCCTTCCGATATACGGCGCAGAGCTTCGCCCAGGTCGCGGCAGCCGCAGACGAAGGGCACTTTAAAATCATGCTTCCAGATGTGGTGGCTTTCGTCGGCCGGGGTCAATACTTCGGACTCGTCGATAAAGTCGACACCCAGGGCCTGAAGTACCTGTGCCTCAACGAAGTGGCCGATGCGGCATTTAGCCATGACCGGTATGGTCACAGACTTCATGATGGCCTTGATAATGCCCGGATCGGACATCCTGGCCACGCCCCCTGCCGCCCGTATATCGGCAGGCACACGCTCCAGTGCCATGACAGCACAGGCCCCTGCGCCTTCAGCTATTTTGGCATGCTCGGGTGTGACCACATCCATGATCACGCCGCCCTTGAGCATCTGGGCCAGCCCTGTTTTTACCTTCCATGTTCCTGTATCATTCATATCAGTATCCTGCTGCCAATAAAATAATTATAGTGCGTAAAGCATACTTACATTTTGATTATAGCATTTATGCGGGGCATTTTGAATTTGTTATAATTGGGCTCTATGCGACATTAACTCGTCACCATATTTATAAATAGTGAATTACGAGAAAGTTACGCTTGATAACGGATTGAAGGTGGTAACCTGCCGTATGCCACATACACGGTCGGTATCGGTATTATTTTTTGTCAAATGTGGGAGTTGCTACGAGACGGATGATGAAGCGGGCATCTCTCATTTTATTGAGCATATGTGCTTCAAGGGTACGAGGAGAAGGCCCAACTCCATGGTCATCAGCGAGACTATCGAAGGCGTAGGTGGAATTATGAATGGGGGGACCGACCGTCAGTTGACATCTTACTGGTGTAAACTGGCCAGTCGCCATTTTGAACTGGCAGTGGATGTGATTGTCGATCTGCTACGCAATTCGCTATTTCGTGAAAAAGATATTGAGAAGGAGCGACGGGTAATTATTGAAGAGATCAATATGAGCCTGGATTCACCGCAGATGCGCGTGGGAATGATCTCCGATGAGCTTATGTGGCCGGGCAAGCCGATGGGCCGTGATGTTGCCGGAAGTAAGGAGACCGTCTCGGCTATAACCAGGGAGCAGATGCTTGGCATCGTAAAAAAGTTCTACGCACCTAATAATATCCTGGTCAGCATTGCCGGTGATATCCATCATAATATTGCAACTGAGATATTGAGTAAGGCCATGGGTAGCTGGGAAAAGGGGCGGCCACCAAAATTCTTGCCCAGCTATCGGAGGCAGCTAAAGCCCAGGCTGAAGGTTGAGTACAGGGAAACCGAGCAGGTCAATCTGGCGCTGGGTGTGGATGGATATTCCATGTTCCATCCTGATCGGTATGTTGTCGACCTTATCAGCCTGATATTGGGGGAGGGAATGAGCAGCAGGCTGTTTACCGAGATCAGGGAGAAGCTGGGTTTAACTTATGACATACATAGCTATGTCGAACATTTCAGGGAGACGGGTGCCTTTATTATCCAGGCCGGGCTGAACCCGCGACAAACGATCAAGGCTATTAGCGCTATCCTTGAACAATTGGCATATATGTGTAGGAATACAACTGAGCAGGAGTTAAGCAAGGCCATAGAGATGGC
>DFZI01000076.1:2169-11110 GCA_002383665.1 Dehalococcoidia bacterium UBA4060 | reverse complement strand
TTCATTTAAGCTAACTGAGGATTAATACTCAGGCATGGGTGGCATGGGTGGAGTCTTTTCCTTTTCGGGGATGTCGCACACCAGCGATTCAGTGGTAAGTATCATGGTGGCGATGCTGGATGCATTCTCAAGGGCGGTCCTGGTGACTTTGAGTGGATCGATGATACCCTTGCTGACCATGTCGACATACTCATCATTGAGTGCATCGTAGCCGGTGCCCTTTTTACTGTGCTTCACCTTGTCGACAACCACGGAACCTTCCTTGCCGGCGTTGATGGCGATCCAGCGCAATGGCTCCTCGATAGACTTCTTGATGATCTCGACACCGGTCTTCTCGTCTCCTTCTACCTTGACCTTGTCAAGAGTGGGAGTGGTATTGAGAATTGCTACGCCGCCTCCGGGCAATATGCCTTCTTCCACGGCTGCCCTAGTGGCAGACAGAGCATCTTCGACTCTATGTTTTTTCTCTTTGAGCTCTACCTCGGTTGCTGCACCGACTTTGATCACGGCTACACCGCCGGCAAGCTTGGCCAGCCGTTCCTGCAGCTTTTCCTTATCGTAGTCAGAAGTGGTCTCTTCGATCTGTGCCTTGATCTGCTTGATGCGTGCCTTGATCGCATCATCGGATCCTTTGCCCTCGACAATGGTTGTGTTATCTTTATCGGCTACCACCTTCCTGGCGCGACCCAGGTCGGCGACTGCGGCGGAATCGAGTTTGCGTCCGATCTCCTCGGATATGACCTTGCCACCGGTCAGCATGGCGATATCCTCAAGCATGGCTTTGCGCCTGTCGCCAAACCCGGGAGCCTTGACGGCCAGCACGTTGAGTGTGCCGCGAAGTTTGTTGACGACCAGTGTGGCTAGGGCCTCTCCGTCGACATCCTCAGCAATAATGACCAGGTTCTTGGAGACCTGCAGAATTTTCTCCAGGATGGGCAGAAGCTCCGAGACCGCTGAGATTTTCTTGTCTGTGATCAGTATGTAAGGATCTTCGATCTCTGTCTTCATTTGTTCGGCGTTGGTAATGAAATAGGGGCTGATGTAGCCGCGATCGAACTGCATGCCCTCGACGTAATCGGTCTCGAACTGCAAACCTTTGGACTCCTCAACGGTAATCACACCATCTTTCCCCACCTTCTCCATGACCTCGGCGATAAGATTGCCGATCTGTGCATCGGCAGCGGAGATAGTTGCTACCTGGGCTACCTGCTCTTTGGTGGTTATCGGAGTGGCCATCTTCTTGAGTTCAGTTACTATGGCATCAACTGCCTTCTCAATGCCTCTTTTCAGAGACATGGCATCAGCGCCTGCTGTGATGTTCTTGAATCCTTCGGTCACGATAGCCTGTGCAAGTACCGTGGCTGTAGTAGTGCCATCACCGCACTTGTCATTGGTCTTGGAAGAAGCTTCCTTAACCAACTGTGCTCCCATATTTTCGAAGGGGTCGGGGAGATCAATCTCTTTGGCGATGGTGACACCGTCATTAATCACGCTGGGCGGTCCGAATTTCTTATCCAGTGCTACCGGGCGGCCCTTGGGCCCCAGTGTGACCTTGACAGCATCGGTGAGGGCATCAATACCGTCTTTCAGAGCCTTGCGGGCTTCGTCTCCATATTTAATCTGTTTTGCCATTTGCCTCATTCCTCCTAAAATGTGTAGTCTGTTTTCTCGATCGACGACGGATTATTTCTTTTTAGCCAGGATATCAGATTCCCTGAGGATGATCAGCTCTTCATCGTCCTCCTTGATCTCGGTGCCGCCGTATTTGGCGAAGATGACGATATCACCTACAGCAACGTCCATGGGCAGCCTTTTTCCCTCATCAGTCATCTTTCCGGGACCGACTGCCAGCACCTTGCCTTCCTGCGGCTTTTCCTTGGCAGTGTCCGGCAAATAGATGCCGCCCTTGGTTTTTTCTTCCTTTTCCAGAGCTTTTACTACAACTCTGTCACCCAAAGGTTGAATTTTTGAAGCCATTCTTACCTCCTGATAAAGAAATTAGCACTCTATTTTTGCGACTGCTAAATATATTAGCACAAAAAATTATCAATGTAAAGAGTTGACTGCTAAAATTTCATTTAGAGATCGGGCGGTTAGAAGTTGTAGCCGGCCTTTTTATAGTCGTCCATAGCCCTTTCCTGAAGCCCGGATTTATCGGCCAGCTCAGCGGCGTGGCTCCACATACCTTCATTTTCATACGAGGTGAGCTTTTCTTCCAACGCCAGGGACTCCTCTGCTGGCTCGCTAACACAGGCTGAGAAGCGTGTAATGACTCGTCGAACCGGTGCTCCACATTCCGGGCAGGTGGTCAGTGGCCCATCGGAAAATTTCTGCAGGGCGTCGAAGCCATGTCTGCAATAGTTGCAGCCGGCTGCCTTTTCCGTCACCCTGTATTCATATATTGGCATAGCTATTAAACTCAACATAAATATTTTGCCATCAAGAAGGTGTCATGTCTAATCGAAGGTGATAATGGCTTGTAGAGATATCCGTTAACAGGTAAAATATAGCTATATGGAGAATGCTGAAAAGAAGGTCAGGTGGGATGCGAACAGCATCAGGGCTCTACGCTCGCATCTCGGGCTTACTCAGGCCCGATTGGCCGGGGAGCTGGGCACAAGGCAGCAGACCATCAGTGAATGGGAATCGGGAGCATATACGCCGCGTGGTACCTCAGCGAAAATGCTCTCCATCGTGGCCGAGCGCAATGGTTTTAAATACAAAGCATAGACAGAGAGGGTCATAAAAAAATTTTAGCCATCTCTACACGGTAACGGATAATATATAAATGAAAGTCTCTGAAAAAGATGTATCACATATCTGGCTGGAGGGTAGGTTCAGCCGGCTGCGTGACGAAGAGGGCAATGACATAGAGGTTGTCTTTGGTGGCAGGCAGGCTGCCGGCAAGGGGTGCGATTTTCAGGACGCTGTGCTGAAGATCAATGGTATAAAATGCTGCGGAGATGTGGAGATACACGTCAGCTCTGACCTGTGGAAGAAACATGGCCATGACCGTGACCATAAATATAATAATGTAATACTGCACGTAGCATTATGGGAGAAAGGCGGTCTTCCTGCCCTGCTGTATAGGGGTATAAATATTCCCACCGTTATACTTGGCTCGGCTCCAGCCCAGTTCTCCCTGCGCAGACAGGGTTGTCCCCATGCAGAGCGGCTGAGTTGCAGTGAGCTTGAAGATATATTAAGGTATTGCGGCCTGCAGAGGCTGTCTGTGAAAGCCCGTGGTTTTATGGAGCTGATATCTATCCAGGGGCCACAACAAGCGTTGTATTCGGACATCTGCCGGGCGCTGGGCTATTCCAGGAACAAAGTTGCTATGTCCAGGCTGGCAGAGCTTATGCCATTCCGCATGTGGCAGGAGATGCAGGGTGAAGGCATTGGACGTAAAATGGCTATAGCTATGGGTATATCTGGTCTGTTGCCTTCACAAGCCAACCCTCGTGCAATAGTGCCGTCCGACAGTATGGCTGAGAAGCTCGAACGGGAATGGGAGTTTCACCGGCATACGGGAGAGAGAATAGAGCGGTACGAGTGGTGCTTCTCAGGGATCAGGCCGGCCAACAGCCCGCTGAGGCGGGTGGCTGCCCTGTGCTGTCTGATGGACGGATCAGCCGATAAATGGCTGCAGGATGAGAGAGATTTGATGGAAAACATACCTGACAGGAGAGCAGCTTACGCTTTTGAAGCGAAACTGATGCTGTCGGGTCCGGTTTACTGGTCCTGCCATTATGATTTTGGCAGGCCGCTGAGGCGGCCGCAGATGTTACTGGGCAGAGGTCGGACACGTGAGATCACAGTCAATAGTATCCTCCCCTTTTTTCTGGCCAGGGCGTGGTTTGATGGTGATGAGGAGATGACACGGCGTGTGGCTGATTTTTACTGCGTTTACCCGCCGTTACCTGAGAATGAAATCACACGGTACATGCAAAATTTGTTATTGCCAGGAGGCTGGCAGCATATCAACGGTGGAATGCAGCAGGGGCTGCTGCACATATTTCACAGCTATTGTCAGACGAGGGATTGCAGCCGATGTCCGGTGTTCATGAGGCGAAGGCAAGTCTGGGGACAACGTCAAGCCGCCCGTTATCAATCTGCCCGGCTGTAATGTGGTAGTAAGCACAGGCCCCGATCATGGCAGCGTTGTCAGTGCAGAGGATGGGGGGTGGTATCAACACGGGCAGGGGGGAATCCGAGATCATGCGACTGCGCAGTTTGCTATTGGCAGCCACGCCTCCCGACAGCAATATCTGTTTAACGCTTAATCTCAGTGCGGCCTGGATAGTCTTGGTCACCAGCACGTCGACAATGGCATCCTGAAAGGCTGCTGCTGCTTCCTTGATCCAACTACTGCTGATCTCCTTTTTCTCCTCCACCATGTGCAGCAGGGCAGTTTTAACGCCGCTAAAGCTGAAATCGTAGCTATCCTTCAACCAGGCCCGTGGGAGAGTCATTGATGTTGAAATGCCTGCGGCGGTGGCCTGGATGGCAGGCCCGCCTGGATAGGATAGACCAAGAATGCGGGCACCCTTGTCGAAAGCTTCTCCAGCGGCATCATCGCGTGTGTTGCCCAGCTTACGGAAGTTTCCATGATCTTGCATCAGTATGAGGTCACTGTGACCGCCGGATACGATCAGACAGAGGCAAGGCATCTCGGGCTGCTGTTCGGATAGCCAGTTGGCGTAGATATGCCCCTCCAGATGATTGATTCCCACCAGCGGCAGCCGGCTAGCCAGTGACAGTGACTTGGCAAAGTTCACCCCTATGATCAATGATCCTGCCAGGCCCGGACCATGCGTTACAGCGATAGCGTCAATATCCTTGAACGAAAGACCGGCATCAGCCAGGGTGCGGCTGGCTACAGGTACCATGGTTAGCATATGCTGGCGCGAGGCGACCTCCGGAACAATACCGCCATAACGTGCGTGTATATCTACCTGCGAAGCGATTATATTGGAGATGATTTGGCGGCCATCCTGCACGATGGCTACTGAGGTCTCGTCACATGAGGTTTCGATGGCCAGTATCTGCATAATGCTGCAATTATAGCACTGAATACATAGGCCGGTGATTGATGTTTCTTGAAGGGCTTGCTAAAATTAGGCTCCCGTACGCAGTGCGGGAGAAGTGAGGTCATTCAGATGGAAATCACCTGGTTAGGACACTCCTGTTTCAGGATCAAAGGCAAAGAGGCCGTGATCGTGACTGACCCCTGCTCACCGGACACGGGTTATACGCTGCCCCGGATGCAGGCTGATCTGGTTACCATCAGCCGCGATCATCCTGGTCATAACTATCTTGCAGCGATGCAGGATGGGTACAGAGTTATAAAAGGTCCCGGCGAGTATGAGGTGAAGGATGTCTATGTTACCGGCATTCCTACCAGCCATGACACCGAGCAGGGCAAGAAAAGCAGCAAGAATACCGTATATGTAATTGAGATTGAAGGCGTTACTCTATGTCACCTGGGTGACCTGGGACAGCAGCTATCTCCCGAAGTCACGGGTGAACTGGGTAATATTAATGTGCTGTTTGTACCGGTGGGAGGCAAGTCCACACTGTCGGCATCTGCTGCTGCCGACCTGGTGCGCAATCTTAACCCGGGCTATGTTATCCCGATGAACTATAAGACTGCCGTGGAGCGGGAAGAGATCGACTTCCCCGAAAAGTTTCTCAGGGAGCTCGGCATCAAGGAACTAACAGTTCAGCCCAGGCTGATTGTCACACGTACNNTGTCGCTGCTTTGACATCACTCTTTTGCTGACGTAGAATTGCCCTCTATGAGCATAGCTAAACGCATATTTGAATTACAGCAAATAGAAGTGGCCATACAGACGGCTCATGAGCAACTGGAAAGAATAAGGAAGGATATCGAATATAATGATGCACTTGAACAGGCCAGGCGGTCTTTCGATAACGCACGCCTTATGTTGTCTGAATTGGAAAAACAGTATCGTGACCTGGATGCGGAAGCTGAAGAGCTGCGCAAAAATATTAAAGGTATAGAGGACAAGCTATATGGCGGCAAAGTCAAGAATCCCAAAGAGCTGATAGGATACGAGCAGGAGGAAAGGGTGCTTAAGACAAAGCTGGACAAGATGGATGATACACTGATTGACCTGATGGAGCGTATTGAAGCGGGTAAGACCGATACCACCAAACTAAAGAAGGTATTTGAAGATGTGCAAAGAGCTTGGGAGGGTGAGAAGGTGGTATTAAAGCAGAAAACTCGTGAAGTTGAGGAGGGACTGACTTTGCTGGAAGCTAAACGCGAAGGTGTGTTGAGCGAAATTGATGAAGGATCATTGTCATTGTATAAAGAAATAAAGAGACGAGGAGGGCAGGCGGTGGTGAAGGTTGAGCAAGGCAGATGCATGGGTTGCCACTGTTTTCTGTCGGTAAGCGAACTGCAGCGTGTGCGCGGCAATACAGTCGTGCAATGCAGTAATTGCGGCCGTATCCTGTATCTCAGCTAAATCATTTGACCGCACACCGGACAAGTTGTAGAGTAAACTTGCCAAGCAGGCCGGGCAGTCGCTGTGGCTGAACTGGCCACAGAGGAAAGTCCGAACTCCGCCAGGCAGGGTGCTGGGTAACGCCCAGGAGGGGTGACCCTACGGAAAGTGCAACAGAAACATACCGTCCTGATGATGAATCGGGATAAGGGTGAAATGGTGAGGCAAGAGCTCACCGGCGGGCGGGTGACCGCCCGGCCGTGCAAACCCCACCCGGAGCAAGACCAAATAGGGGGTGATGGTACGCCTGGGCCAACCCCGGGTTGGTCGCATGACCGCAGCGGTAACGTTGTGGCAAGATGGATGACTGCCGACCCCGCATCAGCAGGGTCACAGGATTCGGCTTATAGGCCTGCTTGGCTTTAATTGTTCTTAGCCTCAGAAAAAATTAATCGTAAGAGTGATCATTGCTGGGCTAACGTGTATATATTATTTGCCTGGTCTTGGTGTTGTCTGACTGATTATTTAATCTGTTCTGATAATCCTGCAAATTTAGCCATTGGGAACGGAATTGAGTTATAATTCTCAAGCATTGCTGCGTATTCTTTAACCGGGATACAAGTTTTAATACTATGGAGAAATGTCAAAGATGAAGAGGAAGCTCATACTTAATCTTGTACTGATCGTCACGCTATTTGTAATGGTAGCGCCGTTAGCCGGGTGTGAGACCAAATATATACCCAGCGAAGCTGATAAGCAGGTCACCCAGGGGTTACCCTCCGAATTCCTCAAGCTGGGCGAGGCCTGGCAGTTACTGCAAAAGAATTTTGTTGATAAGAGCAAGCTCGACCCCCTCAAAATGGCCCAGGGAGCAATCAGGGGCATGGTCGAAGCGACTGGAGATCCTTACACAGAGTACTATACACCGCAATCATATCAGTCAACCATGGTCGAGCTGACCGGCGTATATCAGGGGATCGGCGCCTATATCGGTAAAAAAGATAAGCAGATCGTAATCATTGCCCCAATGAAAGGTTCGCCGGCTGAAGAGGCCGGGCTTAAAGCAGGTGACATCATCGTTAAGATTGACGGTGAATCTACCGAGATGATGAATTCGGATGATGCCTCGATGAAAATTCGTGGCAGGGCTGGTACCAAGGTTGCCCTGGAAATTGCCCGTCAGGGCGAGTCAAAATTATTAGAGTTTTCGGTAGAGAGAAGGGAGATCCAGGTCGATTCGGTAACATCCGAGATGAGGGGACAGGTAGCCTATATCAGGATACAACAGTTCATTTTGCCGACCACCCGCGACTTTAGAGCAGCGCTGCAGGAGGCATTCCAGGATGGTGCCAGGGCTGCCATACTCGATCTGCGGGATAACCCTGGCGGCATACTTGATCAGGCTGTGGATGTTGCCAGCCAGTTCCTCACACGCGGGATCGTGGTTAAGGTTGTGGATAAGGACGGCAATGAAACCGTACATAAGGTCAGGCCGGGTGGTATAGCCACCGCTGTTCCCTTGATCGTGCTGGTCAATGAGGGCAGCGCCAGCGCCAGCGAGATCGTAGCCGGCGCATTGCAGGATAATGGAAGGGCCAAACTGGCAGGTACTAAAACCTTCGGCAAGGCCAGCGTGCAAAATGTTTTGAAAATGAGCGACGGCTCGGCTATTAAAGTCACTACCGCCCATTACTTTACACCCAACGGGCAGCAGATCAGCTCACAGGGACTGACTCCCGACTATCCTTCGGAGCTGAAAGATGATGAGCTGGTCAAATGGGCCGAAGAATACCTGAATAAAATGATTGCTGAACCTGCCGCTGTGAAGTAATTATCATTTAATGCTGGCAGTATTCGGTCTTTTATCATAGCTAACCAAACGGATTGAGAGAAATAAAGCGGATAGGAATGCAACCTGGAATGATTTTGACCAGTCAGGCAGGCTACCTGTGGCGTCTATCAACCATGCTACCGAAGTAATTGTGCAATCTGGTATCGGCAGTAAGCTCGGGATGGAAAGAGGTGGCGAGCAGGTTGGCCTGCTGTGCTGCTACGATCTCTCCGCTGTCCAGCCTGCAAAGAACTTCGACGCTGCTGCTGGCCATCTCAATAAAGGGAGCACGAATGAACACGCCGGGGAAGGCTTCGCCCTCAAAGCATTTGATGTGGAGGGGCATTTCAAAGCTGTCAACCTGCCGGCCGAAGGCGTTCCGCCTGACGGTGATATCCATCAAAGCCAGTGTCTGCATGGCTGAAGAATCTGGGTTGTGCACCTGATTGGCCAGGCAGACCATGCCAGCGCATGTACCCCAGATCGGTGTTCCAGCAGTTGCCAGGTCCCTTATAGCGGTTACCAGGTTATAGTCTCCCATAAGCTTCATCATGGTCGTGCTTTCTCCGCCGGGTATAACCAGTCCGTCAATGTCGCTGAGTTGACCGGGCAGTCTGACCTCGCAGGTAGCCAGGCC
>DFZI01000076.1:0-2129 GCA_002383665.1 Dehalococcoidia bacterium UBA4060 | reverse complement strand
AGGATCGGCAGATATTTCTTGATCTCGTATTCAGTTACCTGGATCCTGTACTGGTCATATTCAACCTTTTTGTTCTTGATAAAGGCGTGGAACAGGTGGTCGCCTAATGCCTCCCTTACCAGGGCGCTTTTCTCCGTTAGTGCAATGGCCTCCTCCAGGCTGGATGGCAACGTCTTGATGCCCCGGCGTTTGCGCTGTTCCTCGCTGAACTCATAGACATTTTCCTCCACCGGCTCGGGCGGCTCAAGTCCTTTCTCAATGCCTTCCAGGCCGGCTGCCAGCATCACACTGAAGACCAGGTAGGGGTTGCAGGCGGGATCGGGTGACCTGTATTCAACACGGGTGGCTGTTTCCCTGCCCGGCTTATATTCCGGAATGCGTATCAGGTCGGCACGATTCCGCACAGCCCAGGAAATGTATACAGGCGCTTCATAGCCAGGTACCAGCCTCTTGTAAGAGTTGACCCACTGGCTGGTGACTGCCGTGATCTCAGGTGCATGTTTGAGCAAGCCTGCGATATAGCTTTTGGCTATCTTGGAAAGATGAATCTTATCGTTTTTATCGAAAAAGGCATTGCGCTCGCCCTTGAAAAGGGACTGGTGCACATGCATGCCACTGCCGTTCTCTCCGAAAATCGGCTTGGGCATGAATGTGGCGTAAACGCCATTTTCCATAGCTATCTGTTTTACGGCCAGTTTATAGGTCATGACATTATCGGCCATGGTGAGGGCGTCTGTATAGCGCATGTCGATCTCATGCTGGCTGGGGGCCACCTCATGGTGCGAGTATTCCACGCCAATTCCCATCTCTTCCAGGGCCAGCACTGTCTTGCGTCTGAGGTCGACGGCCATGTCCAGAGGCACCAGGTCGAAGTAACCGCCGGAGTCAAGTATCTGGGTGGACAGACTGTCCTTGAAGTAGAAATATTCCAGCTCGGGGCCGACATAGAAAGTAAAGCCCATCTCAGCAGCCCTCTCCAGGTTCTTTTTCAAAATATAGCGCGGATCACCCTCAAAAGGCTGCCCGCCAGGCTTGTAAACATCACAGAACATTCGTCCGACCGCCTGTTCCCTGGGCCTCCAGGGCAGTATCTGGAAGGTGTCAGGGTCGGGCATGGCGATCATATCACTTTCGTCTATGCGCGCATAACCTTCAATGGATGAGCCGTCAAATCCCATGCCGTCTTCCAGCGCCTGTTCCAATTCTTCGATAGTGATGGAAAAGCTCTTGAGAAAACCGAGTATATCCGTGAACCATAGGTTTACGAATTTTACGTCCTGTTCCTTGGCCGTCTTAAGCACATATTCCGCCGCTTCTGCCCTGTCTTTCTTGGTCATAAATCCTCCATTAAGCTGTTTATTATTCGTTTATTTTCCGTTTCAAATCAAAACATAAATCTGCTTTAAAGTCAAAGCTCATCAGCCTTTCAACTGTTGTTTAATACCATCGTTTATCCTCCTGAGTTATGTTCTATTACGTTTTAGCAAGCGTAAATAAGGCATTGGCTCATGCTGTTGAACTATAGCTTAATAAATTTAGTGGATTAATGTTACAGTCAGATT
Source organism: Dehalococcoidia bacterium UBA4060 (assembly GCA_002383665.1). Classification (GTDB taxonomy): domain Bacteria; phylum Chloroflexota; class Dehalococcoidia; order GIF9; family UBA5629; genus UBA6808. Next base: position 567 of record DFZI01000076.1, on the reverse strand, counting down.
AAATTAGATTAAAAGCAGAGCAAATTTATAAAAAAGCCGGGGAGAGATCGTATTTTAATCTCGCCCCGGGCTGTGAAAAACGGTTTATTTGCAATGCCGACTCATTTTGTCCCGATGCATGCTTCGCCGCTGTCGCTGGTTCTGACGCGTAAAGCATATTCTACAGGGAGCACGAAGATCATGCCGTCGCCTTCCCTGCCGGTTTTGGCAGCACTGCAGATGCAATCAATAGCTACCTGACACTCGTCGGCAGGCAGGACGACCTCTACCTTGACCTTGGGAGGAATTCCACCCTGTATTCTCCGGCCCGCCATTGCAGTGCAACGCCCTTCTGTCTCCCCCTTCCTCTGACATTGGTGATGGTCATACCCGTAATGCCCCTGGCTTCCAGAGCTTCTTTAACGGCATCGAGCTTTTCCGTTATAGGCTCTTTCTCATTTTAAGTGGGTAAGCCAACCCTGGCATAGTCCAATTTCCCGGTAAGCATATAGATTATCGTCTTGAGGTTTTGGAAGGTTCTATAGCCCCGCGCCTTTGTCTTGGCTGCCTGAATCAGACTGTTGAGTC
>DFZI01000106.1:16333-22730 GCA_002383665.1 Dehalococcoidia bacterium UBA4060 | reverse complement strand
CGTGACCGTAAATCCCTGACAGGGCGCGGTCCTGACAGGTATGGTTGCTTCAATCTTTCCTGTACCGGTTATCCAATAAAAAGGGGAACAGCAACAAAAAGGCGTGGCAATCTTTGTATTTTATATTGCAAAGATGCCTTATATCTTCAACTGATTACAGGCGGGAAATATTTGTCAGCATCCGTCTGACGGATCCTTTCCACGGCCTTTTCCATCTTGTTTATAAAGTTGAGGCTCGCTTCATTCCTGCCGACCGTGGCGAGCGCTGCGTGGTTGACCTCTTTCTCGGCCTGGTTTAACCTGCGCACAAAATCCAGATATTCTCGACGCTCAGAATAAGCCTCTTCTACCATCTCTTCGTAAGTTTTCCCCTCTGTTATGATCAATTTATAATAGTGACCGGCCAGCAACTCGATCTCCCGCAATTGTCTTTGACGCACTTTGTCGGCATAAACGCCCTTCGTATCAGATGCCAGCACCTTGCCGGTGGCCTCTTCCGCTATTTGCATGGCAGCATCACGTGATACATTCCGTTCCACCATATCACGCGCCGTCTCCAGGGCAATTTTTTTAGTGAAGAGAAAATTAAGGATGAATGCCTCCCTTTTGCGCTTGTGCCTGAGCAGGTTAACGACGAGCAGGGGAGGCATAATAAAATCCCACACCCCCGCCTGGTATCCACCCAGAACTTCAAAGGCAACCGCCTCGGCTAACGACTTTTCCGCCTGACGGATGTTATTGCACTTGGTATCAAGTATCCGCGGCAGAATGTTCCTCAACATCAGGCAGACTATATCACAGGCCAACTTGTGTGGTCAATGTTGTTTTTCAATCGGCCAGGCAGGTGATAGAATACTCTTGCAGTTGATCTTAACAGGTTGATGACGAGATGTGGCTACCGGACATTATACAGGTGGAGGTGACCACGGCCTGCCAGGCAGAATGTATATTCTGCCCTCATACCACCCTGCACGATAATTGGATTTCGCAGCATATTAAATGGGAAGATTTCTCTGAAGTGCTTCCGGCTGTGCACAGAGGGACACTTGTACATCTGCAGGGGTGGGGTGAGCCGCTGCTACATCCTCGCCTCTGGGATATGGCCGCAGCAGTCAAGCAAAAGCAGGGCAGGGTCAGCCTGACCACCAACGGGGGCCTGATGGATGATGAGGTCAGCAGAGAGCTGTGCCGGCTAAAATTCGATTTCGTCGCCGTGTCGCTGGCTGGAGCCACACCTGCCGTGCACAATAGTCTGAGGCCCGGCCCGGGGCTGGACCTCATCTGTGCCAATATCGAGCGGCTGAGCAGCATGAAGAGTAAGCCGGATATACACCTGGATTTCCAGATGATGAAGCCCAACCTGGAACAGTTGCCTGGTTTAGTTGACCTCGCCGCCAGGCTGGGCGCCCGCCGTGTGATAGCTTCCAATCTTGACTGCATCACTGGTCCGGAAACTGAAGCACTGAGGGCTTTTGGGAAGGTTGCCAACCGGGAGGCTGCCGAGATAATAGAGGCAGCCAGGCGTCTGGGCAAAGAGAAGAACATCGAGGTAGATGTTTATCCGCTGCGGCTACAGGCAAACGTCCCCGTGTGCAAAGCCGATCCTTTGCATACTGTGGTCGTGACCGCGGCGGGCAACATCGCTCCCTGCGTTTACCTGTGTCTTCCCCTACGCAGTGAAATCCCGCGCCTGTTTGAAGGAAAAAAAGAGGCCTTTGCACCCTTCAGCTACGGCCATGTCAGCCGCGGTTTCCAGAAGGTGACCGGAGGTCAAGCGGCACGCAATTTCAGAGAAACCTTCGAACAGCGGATGCAGGAAGCTGTTATGGCCAACTCCAAGAGAGTCGCCCTCCTTGTCCTGCCCGGGCTGCGAAGTGTCCGGGACGTCACTGCAGTAAAGGGAGAAGACCTGACATCTCCAGCACCGGAATTGTGCAGGCATTGCTACAAGCTTTACGGGATATAAAAAGGCGGGCTTACAAAGCCCGCCTTTTTTCACCGGTTTTAATCAGGCATGATGGGCGGAGTGAAGAAAGCGCCGGACCACAGCACCCACACAATAAGCAGTGTCCATAAAATGTTAAAGAACTGGGCAATCCAGTAAACAATTGCCGGCTTGCCGCCGCCCATTGCAAGAAGCTGTTTGATATTGGTCTCCAACCCCACGCAAACAAAGCACAGGGCAAAGAACCATGTACGGTAGTTGGTCATCAGGCCTGCAATTCCGCTCGCAGACTTGGCACCCATCACAGGCTGCACAAAGAAGGATACTACTATCGATGCCACGATAAAGCCAAGGATGAACTTGGGGAAGCGGTACCAGATATCCATGAAAGAGGGCTTTTCTGTAGCCGACTTCTTCTCAAGCTTCAGCGTGGCCCAGATAGCCAGGAAGAAGGCAGCAAAGCCAATCAGCACGTTCTGCGCCATCTTGACCACGGCCGCCGTATCCAGCGCTGCCTTGCTCTTCATCAGGTCGCCGGCAGCGACCACGGCAGCGGTATTATCGATCGTGCCGCCCAACCAGGCACCCGCCATATTGGTGGGCATATTCATCGCCCTGGCAATAGGAGGCATGACGATGATCATGATAACGGCACCAACCAAAAGCCAGGCGATCACATAGCTGGTTTCCTTGGGATCGCCTTCTACCGCGCCGCCGGCTGCGATCGATGCGGAAACACCACAGATCGATACTCCCGTGGCCATGGTGCTGGAAAAGCGTTCGGCCATGCCGAAGCGGCGTCCCAACCAGTAGGCAAAGAACCATACCGCAGCCACCACCAGGACAGCCTGCAGCAATCCTACCAGGCCGGCCTGTAAAATGACCTGAAAAATAATGGTCGCACCCATGCAGACGAGGCCGATCTTGACGTAGTACTCGGTCAGCACGGCCGGCTTGAGCCACTCCGGAAGGCCAACTGTATTGCTGATGAGCAAACCGAAGATCAAGCCCCAGATCACATACTCAAGTCCCCAGGTGTTGATCACAGCCTGCTTGCCCACAAAGATGGACAGCCAGGCCAGGCAGAAGAGGACGGCAAAAGCTGGGATGAAACGTTTCCAATCCTTCTTCATAAAGAACAGGCCGATCATAGAAAGAACGGCCATGATCACGAACAGGATCAATGTATCCCAGAGGGTGGCAATTCCCTTAGGGAATGCCTTATCGATGGTGGCCCAGGTGCCGAATTTCACTGTATCCGGCATCACGCCGATTATGGCAACGATCAGGATAATGAAGCCCAACCAGCATGCCCACCAATCTTCTTTAGTCCAGAGAGATGACCAGTCGATCTTATTCAATCATTCACCTCCATGTAAAGTTTTGCAGGATAAGTTTTACAGGCAAAATACCACTGTGATAAAGCTGCTCTTTTTTAATATTTGCTTCCGCTTAAATATCACCTCCCCGGCCAATATGCCTGCCAATTTATCCCAAGAGGGCTCCGATTGTACCCCGCTATCAGGGTATTTACATCCCATAACTCGACCATATCTTGCTGCCTCTGGTTGAAATATTCTAACACATTTAAAAAATTAGCAATAGCCACGCAGCGCTCACACAAAATCAAAATTTTCAGGTTTTGACACTTAAAATATCTTACACTATAATATATTGCAATGCAAGGCATTGTAATACAAGTCATATGTATGAGGTGAAATTTGGCATATATTCAGCAATTATTGAAAGGGCTGATTGACCCTATTATTTTGTCTCTCATTAATCAGTTGCCCATGTATGGCTATCAGATTAAAAAAGAATCGGAGCAAAGGACTGCCGGGTATCTCAAAATGAAAGGCGGCACAATCTATCCCTCGCTTACGAGGTTAGAGAGAAACGGGCTGGTCGCCTCCAGGTGGAAGCGGACTGGCAAGCGAAGGGGCAGGAGATATTATCAGATCACCGAGAAAGGACGCCAGGCCCTGTCCAGCTCGCTGGCCGAATGGCACGACCTCTGCACAGCTATCAACAAGCTGACGGGTGAGGCCGGCTCCTGCGCCGATACCTCCCAGTGAGTAATGAAGGGCAAATAGAGGTGCTGCCCGGCCGACAGTCGGGGCGATTTCAAATGGTTAAGGATATAGCGCGAGATCATTGATTGATGATGGAAAAGAAAGAGAATACGGCAAAAAAAGTGGCCAGGGGAATATCGAAGCTGCTCCATCCTTTTATAGTGCTGGCTGTAGCCGTGGCGATAGTTGCTGCTGAGGTAAGCCCCAGCTTCGCCGTCTGGGCTAAGTGGACGATGGCCGCCCTGATCCCTGCTTATCTTTTCCCCCTCGCATATATGCAAACCAAACTCGTCATTGTTACCCGCTCTACTGGAGCTCAGATGACCCTGCGTTCCTTCTTCCGGGAGAGGCCTAATGAGCTGTTGCTGATAGCTTGCCTGTTTGCTCTGCCTAACATTCTGCTGCTTTATTCGCTTAGCTCACCTAACGCTCTCACCGCTACCATGGTGAGCGTGGGTCTGACTGCACTCATGGTTTCGCTGGCCAACCGCATCTACCGGGTAAGCATACATCTCTCCATGATAATCAGCCTGGCCATCCCATTGATGGTAATCGCCCGTATTTCTCCGTTACTCATAGCCTCTATTATCCTGTTATTAGGGCTCGCGAGGTACTACCTCGGCGAGCACACTCCCGTGCAGCTACTGGCAGGCTTCCTGCTGGGACTGGTGGTAACCACAGGGGTTTTCTATTGCTTCGGTTTTCTGCCGGTTACTTTTTAGCAGGGGCCCGAGCTCGTAGCAGAATCAGCCCATTGGTTAAGATTACCCTTTCATACCCGACTCCCGGGCCCTCCTGCTACCTATGCAACTCTCTGTTTTAACTTGAAGGCTATCCCCACTTTGCCAGCATCCACTACCACCATATCGCCATCCTTAAACTCGCCCCCCAGCACTTTCACGGCCAGCGGATCAAGCACCAGGCGTTGTATGGCCCGCTTCATCGGCCTGGCGCCGTAGGCCGGATCGTAGCCCTCGTCCAGCAACAGCTCCTTCGCCGCATCGGTCAACTCAATGTCGATATGCCGCTCTGACAGTCTTCTCTTGAGACTATTGACCTGCAGGTCGATAATCTGCTTGACCTGATCACGGGTAAGCTGGTGGAAAATAATGACCTCATCCACACGGTTGAGAAACTCGGGCTTAAACTGCGCCCTGAGTTGCTCCAGCACTCGCTCCCGCATCTGCTTTTCCTGGCCCGGCTTGAGGTCCACTATATACTGGCTGCCGATATTGCTGGTCATAATCAGGACAGTGTTCTTAAAGTCCACGGTACGGCCATGCCCGTCGGTCAGTCTGCCATCATCCAGTATCTGCAGCAGGACATTAAAAACATCCGGGTGGGCTTTTTCGATCTCATCAAGCAATACCACCGAGTAGGACTTGCGCCTGACGGCCTCGGTAAGCTGTCCTCCCTCATCATAGCCTACGTAGCCGGGAGGGGCACCGATCAGCCTCGAAACAGTATGCTTCTCCATGTATTCCGACATATCCAACCTGATCATGGCCTTCTCATCATCGAAAAGAAACTCGGCCAGTGCTCTGGCCAGCTCGGTCTTGCCCACGCCGGTCGGGCCTAGGAAGATGAAGCTGCCCAGTGGGCGATTGGGGTCCTGTATGCCGGCCCTGGCACGTCTGATGGCATTGGCAACGGCCGTGATGGCCTCATCCTGGCCGACCACGCGCAAATGCAGTCTTTCCTCCATATGAAGCAGCTTCTGCACCTCTCCCTCCATCAGCCGGCTTACAGGTATATGCGTCCAGCGGCTGACCACCTCGGCTATATCCTCTTCATCAACCTCTTCCTTGAGCAACTGCTGCCCTTTCCTATCAGCAAGCTGTTTCTCCTTTTCTTTTAGCTGTTTTTCCAATTGGACCAGCGTGCCATACTTGAGCTCAGCAGCCTTCTCGAAATTCGCCGAGCGCTCGGCCTCTTCAATCTCATGTCGCACCTGCTCAGCTCTCTCTTTCAGCTTCTGCAGCTCTGAAATTCCCTCTTTTTCCTTCTGCCACTGTACCTTGAGAGCTTTGCTCTTTTCCCTAAGATCGGCCAACTCCTTTTCCAGGTTGAAAAGGCGTTCGCGCGAAGCATCATCTTTCTCCTTTTTAAGAGCCTCACGCTCGATCTCGAGCTGCATTATCCTGCGCTCGACCTCGTCCAGCTCAGAGGGCAGGCTGTCGATCTCGGTGCGTAACTTGGAGGCTGCTTCATCTACAAGATCAATGGCTTTATCTGGCAGGAACCTGTCACTAATATAGCGGCTGGACAGCACCGCGGCTGCCACCAGGGCTGAATCCTTGATACGCACCCCGTGATGTACCTCATAGCGCTCCTTTAATCCACGCAGGATCGAGATAGTATCTTCCACCGTCGGCTCGCC
>DFZI01000106.1:0-16217 GCA_002383665.1 Dehalococcoidia bacterium UBA4060 | reverse complement strand
TCAAAACAGCCTTGAGCCTCTCCTCAAACTCACCGCGGAACTTGGCTCCGGCCACGAGCGCGCCCAGGTCCAGGGCCACGATCTTCTTATTCTTGAGTCCCTCGGGCACGTCACCACGCACGATGCGCTGGGCCAGCCCTTCCACAATAGCTGTCTTGCCCACGCCTGGTTCACCTATCAGCACCGGGTTATTCTTGGTGCGGCGCGAGAGTACCTGTACAACGCGCCTGATCTCCTCATCGCGCCCTATGACGGGGTCGAGCTTGCCCTTGCGGGCAGACTCGGTCAGATCGCGGCCGTACTTCTCCAGAGCCTGGTACTTTCCCTCAGGGTTCTGGTCGGTTACCCTCTGCCCACCCCTGATGGAAGCCAGCACCTGGTAGATGCCGTCCTTGCTCACACCGGCGGATTTAAGCAGCATACCAGCAGGGCCTTTATATCCATCTGCCATCGCTATTAGCAGATGCTCTGTGCTCACATACTCATCCTTCAGACTTTTTGCCTCATCCTGGGCAGCATCAATGACCTGCTTGAAACCTGGGGAAATATAAAGCTGTGTAGGGCCATACGCCTTCGCCAGACGTTCTATCTCCGCATTGAGCCTGTGCGCCAGAGCAGCCTGATCCACACCTAATTTCTCCAGCACCTGGGGCACGACGCCGTCCTTCTGCTCAACAAGAGCGCTGAGCAGGTGCTCCGCCTCAATCTGCGTATTGTGTTTATCTTCTGCCAGATTCTGTGCAGAAAAAACAGCTTCCTGCGCCTTCTCCGTAAATTTGTTTAAATCCATTATAATTCCTCCCTTATTCAATCAAGCATGGTACCAGCGGCACCATGCCTATATAATATTTTACAATTTCTAAATAATTTTGTCAGCTTTTATATTATAATACGACAGAAGTATATAGAAAATATATCTTTTAAATGGGGTTTATTCGGGTACGAGAGCCGTGCCGCGGGCGCGTATCATCCAATTTATCTTGGTGATATCAGAATACCAGATGGTAAGTGGATACTGGGTCCAGGGCTCTACTATTGCAACAGCAGGAGGCCTGCCCTGAGCCAGAAAGGATGTTTGATTATTTACGCTGCTGTCATCGACACCAACATGAATACCGTGGTGCTTGCCCATGCTGGTATATAAATAAACATAGAACTTATCATTGAATGTTACTGATGGGATGGTGAAATCCACCCAGACAGGATCCTGATAAGGGAAGGCGCTCCGCACAGGGAACCTGGCAACAGCATACGTTTCATCTCTGATAATAGATTTCATATCACTGTCCAGCAACATCAGGTCAAAGGATTTCCCTTCCCAAGCCGTGCCATAAACCCCACCACAGATACGCACCATTTTTAAATTGAACGGCCTATACGATGGATCAAAGCACACAAGAAAACCGCCGTTGTTGCCTGCCCAGAGGGCATCTCTTGGCTGACCGTTATCATATTTTAGCTCCACCTCTTTTTCCATAAGGCCGGTTGCTTTAAAAGACACTCTTCTTTCCCCCAGTTGTACCGTATATTCACCGGGCTGAGCCGGTGTGAATTTATAGGCCACCGATTTTGAGTAGCCGGGTTGAATGGTCACCGTGCTGATATCAGCCTGTTTGCCATTAACCAGCAGGGGCTGGTCAAAATTGCCGGGCAGACCGCCGGTGTTGGCCACTTCGGCCGTGATGTTAACTTCCTGGCCCACCTGTAGCTGTTGCGGACTCACATTAAGCGTCAACACCCTGAAGCTTGCTGGAGATATCGGTTGGGTCTTCGAGCAGGCTTGGAACCCCACGGGGATCAGAGACAGGATGAATATAATGTAAATACTGTATCTGTGCTTCATATTGATTTATCACAGTTGCATAGCAGTTGCCTTATTTCCTTACATCTCCCTGATATCCCAGTTGCCTGTATTTTGCGGCCAGCTCAGAATATGCCTCCGCGGCCTCATGCAATTCAGCAAGCCTTTTCTCACTAAGGCGTTCTTTGAGCCTGGCCGGGCTGCCCATGTAAAGTGACCCATTAGGCACCTTTGTATTGGGGGATACCAGTGAGCCGCCGGCAATGATACATTCTTCACCTATTTCAGAGTCGTTCAGCAACATAGCGCCAATGCCGATCAGGCAGTTGCTGCCGACTTTTTTACAGTGTATGGTTGCCGAATGTCCGATAATAACGTTATCGCCGATTTCCACCCCGTCAGGAGTATGGATGACACAATTATCCTCAATATGCGTGTTTCTCCCTATCACAATTTTACCGAAATCGCCGCGGATGACTGCACCTGGCCACGCGCTTGAGTTCTCCCCGATCTCGACGTCACCCACGACATAGGCAGCCTCACTGATATATGCGGTGGGATGTATTTTTGGCTTTTTCTCTCCCAGTTCCCTGATCATATCAATCTCCTTTATTATATCTTATATCACAGCCAAGGTTGAAGCCTTTTAATAGCGGCCAGCTTCTCTCTGTCATCCACACGAGCACGCTCCAGAGCGTTATGTAAAATCTCAATGCTCCTGTCATAGGTTTTGCGGTCAACGGGATAGGGAATGCCATCTTTGCCGCCGTGGGCAAAGCTGAAACGGGCAGGGTCACGGAAGCTGGCAGGCACGCCGTAGATGATCTCCGAGATCAGGCTGAGTGAGCGGAGGGTTCTGGCACCAACACCCTCGAGGCCGAGCAGCGATTCAAAGTTCACTGGCTGGTTCTCATAAGTCTTAATAAAGACCCTGTACATCCTGTCGGGGTGTACATCGGCCATTTCGATGGCATGCNNTTACGGCAGGCGATTTCAGTCATGGTTACAGATTAACGGTCATCTTTTTAATACTCAATGGACATTATTTTCTCATCCCTGGCCACAGATTGCTTCTCCCTTGTATATATCTCAAAGACCTTGCCCCTGACGTCTGATTCGATCGGCGTCAGCATCTTCATGGCCTCGATCAGACACAGCACATCCCCCTCACTAACTTCATCACCTTCCGCCACACACAGACTGGATATGATGCCCTGCATGGGACTGGTAACGACTTGGACTGACATTTGAAATACTCCTTAAATCGTTTATTATAATCAACGCTTGCAGCAATTTCATACGCTGAAGTATAGCTGTTCTATATCAGCGGCAAAACAGGCGGATAACCAATTTATAAACACTTTCCCTCTTTTTTATACCTGTATCCTTCAAGTAGAACGGCAGATAGTTGATTAATGTCGTTATACTGACAGCGATCTCCCGGGCATCGCCTTCCACCACATTATTGCTCTGCTGCAGTTCCTTTACCAGAGCAATAAAGAGGGCCATATAATCCAACCGTTGTTTGCGTATCTTCCTGCGCATGCCGGCCGGTACGGAATCAACAGTCCTGTAGATAACGCTGATCATATGCAAGTACTGATAGTTAAAATCTATATGCGCCCTGACCACCTCTTTAAACCTGTCTACAGGACTGGCATTTATGCTGGCATATGCAGGTTCGACTTTATCCAAAAATAGTTTGTGTATCCACAGTAGTAGTTCACCCAGCAGGGCCCCTTTAGAGGGGAAGTAGTGATAGACCAACCCCTTGGTAGCACCTATCTCACTGGCTATATCATCAATGGAAACACCTTCGTAACTGCTCGCCGCAAACAGTCTAGCTGCAGCTTCCATGATCATTTCACGGTTCATTCGAGCTGTTCTACGCTTGGCAGGGGGACTATTCAAGGCCATTCTCTTGTTTTTTTCCATTTATATCAATATCACCCCGATAAACTGCTTTATTCAATATTAAATTTGTCAGAATACCTGCCAGCATAATCAGGATAAAAACATTATAACACAATACCGGTTAATAACATACCAACCGGTATGTGTCATGTCCGATCTCATTTTACGCTCAATAAATATGCCTTCTGGTCGTGCAAATAATTATATAATACCAGTTTATCAGCATTGAACATATGTAACGGCACATCAATAATCCAACTTAAAATCCAGGCTGCCAACAGGTTGAGGATAATGATTAGATAAAAATAGACCTGAGTATAATTTTCTGTAACTTTGCGCAGGCCGTGATAATAACTTTAGATGTAGCTGTCAGTGCCTTTGTTCAGTCCGCAGCAAAATGAGATAGTATTGCTGGCCACGTTTATACACCTGCGAAAGTAATAGTATTTTTTCACTTCCAGCGTAACTATCTGTGAAGTGATCTCATCTCCGACCGTCAGTATCCCGTAACTGCGGCGCATGGCGGGGAACCTCCCAACCACGCTCCCCGGGTTAAAGAACAGCACGCCATCTTCCATCGTATTTCTGGCTGAATGAGTATGCCCGTAAAGAATAGCATCAACCTTACTCTCAAACTGCGTCAGCAGGCCCCATTTAAACCCGAAGGGGAACATGCAGCCATGTCCATGAATTAAACCTATCTGCTTATCGTTGACACAGATCATGTCCTTTTCGGGCAACTGGAGTATATGATGATCGTGATTGCCTGCTACACCNNAAGTTGGTTATTTCCTTGAGATCGTTAACCAGCGACTCCGAATTATAGTCTCCGAGGTGGATGACAATATCCATATGTGTAAGCGTATTGATGAGATAAGAGGGTAATTCGCTCAGGTAATGTGCGTGGGTATCTGCGATAACACCTATTTTCATCAATTTCTACTATATTATCAATGCAAACATGCCGTAAAACGGCTAAATGCAGCGCCATGCTAGCATTTTTTAACGTGATTGTCCAGTACCGATGCAATCTTGAATTCAGGGACGGCTAAAATCGCTCCCTGCATATCAATCCAACGCCAGGGTACAAGCCCGGCCGCCATACCTCATTCAATGACAGACAAGAGCGCAAGTTGTATAATTTTTCCGTTTTTCACCTATGAAAGAATGGAGATTTTAATCATTGATTATCAAGAACCGTGAGGAGCTTATTTCTTCCGGCCTGCGTGCCAGAGCGGTGGAACTGATCGAATCAGGCATAAAAAGTGTAATGCCCGCTGAGCTGATGCAGTCAGCCGTCAAGTTCAACCGGCATACAAAAAAGCTAACTGTGATGGAGCACACGTATTATGCTATGCATAGCAGGGTTTTTGTCATCGGCGGCGGCAAGGCATCAGGACAGATGGCAGAAGAACTGGAGAAAATACTGGGACCGGACAACATAACAGCCGGCGTGGTCAATTGTAAAAGCACAGGATATAAAACCGAAAAAATCTCTCTGATCAGGGCTGGCCACCCCCTCCCCGACGAGGCTGGTGTTCACGGGGTCAGGGAAATGCTGGCCATGAAGGCACGTTATAACATAGGTAAGGAGGACCTGGTAATCTGTTTGATCTCAGGCGGAGGCTCAGCGCTCATGCCCTGCCCTACAACCATCGTCACGCTCGAAGACCAGCAGGCCATCACCGAGCTCCTGCTCAAATGCGGCGCTGATATCAAGGAGATCAACACTGTGCGCAAACATGTCTCCTTCACCGCAGGCGGCAGCCTGGGAAAATTTTATCAACCTGCAACTGTGATCTCACTGATCATCTCCGACGTTGTAGGCGATGACCTGGGTACCATAGCTTCAGGCCCCACCTTTCCCGACTCGACCACCTTCAAAGATGCCTACCATGTGCTGCAGAAATACGGCCTGCTGGATAAAGCCCCTGCTCATGTAACCGAATACATACAGATGGGATGCGATGGCAGAGTGCCAGAAACCCCTAAAGAATTAAATAATTGTGATAACCATATCATCGGCAACAACCGTATGGCATTGGAAGCCATGGCGGAAAAAGCGCGTGATATGGGCCTAAAACCCTTCATCATCACCGCCGGGCTGACCAGCGATACAACCATGCAAGCCTTCAGACTGGCTGAAGACATGAAAACGGGCCACTACAGGGGTTTTAGCGTTATCCTGTTGGGGGGTGAAACAACTCCCACTCTGCCCGAGAATGCAGGGAAGGGCGGGAGGAACCAGCACTTTGCCGCCGCCTCGATGCTGGCCATGCAGGGAATGCGTGCCCCCTGGCTGGTGGCTTCCATCGGCACCGACGGCTCCGATTACATGACCGATATAGCTGGCGCCATGATTGATGATAGATCGCTTCAGCAGGCCAGGGAAATGGGCGTAAATGTCGAACATTATGTGGAAAGGTTCGACAGTAACTCTATGTTCGAAAAACTGGGGAGATCGCTCATTATCACCGGTCCTACCGGCACCAATGTCGGCGACGTGATCCTCTACCTGTCAGGCTGATCTTCTCATCAGATCTAAGAGCGGATGGCAATCGCCGGGGCTTAAGCTTGACGGAAACTCCCCCTCAGACCAGCATATAGCCAAAGGACTTCTTGCTGATGATGCGCACCGGCCGGGCGGGTTTAGGCTCAACCTTCTCTCGCAGCCGGTGTATGAGCTGGTCGATGGTGGCGTCCGATATTGCCGCAGTGTCCATGCTTTCGGGCCAGACCGAGCCTATAATCTCATCCCGCGAACATATCTTGCCGGCATTGCTGCTCAGGAAAACGATCAGGTCATATTCCTTTCGGGAAAGACTGACCTTCCTGCCGTCTACCCATACTTCCTTCTTCTGTTCGTCTATCTTCAGCCAGCTCACAGCGGCGGCTTTATCCGCGGCAACAGTTGCACCCGGCTTTTTCGTAATTATATTAGTGCTCTCAGTCTCCTTGAAAAGGAGTATGACATGGGCCGAATCACCATCCACACCCAACCCTACCTTGCTGTTGTGTCTGAGCTCATACAGCCTGTCGGGTAATATACGGTCACCATCAAGCATGGTGCCGTTGGTACTGTTAAGATCCCTGATCATAAACTTGTCGCCCTGATGCAGAATCTCCAGATGGCGGCGCGAGACGACCTCATCAATTAGCTCGATATCCGGTTGCTGCCCGGCACTGCGGCGGCCTATGACCATACAGTCCTCTTTCAGCTCAAATATCCTGCCGATTTCTTCAGCGTCGCCCCGTTTCACAACCAGTAAAGCCAATCTGATCCTCCTGGATAACCGGGACATGTCCCTTTATTGCAGTATAATATATTTGTCATAACTGTGTGGAAATATGTAATTATCAGATTTATATTAGGTATTCGTCAGATAGCTGTCAAGCAATATTTTTATGGCTTAATTAGACTTTAACAATATTCGCAGATAATATAACCAAATGGAGAGAAAAGAGAAAGTACTCTGCAAGGCCTGCCAGACTGAAAACGACCTGGCTGAACCGAACTGCCGAAGGTGCGGCTTATCTCTGCACGCCGGAGAACAGGGGGCGGCCGGCAACATGGTCACGTGTCCGAGATGCCTTTATCTTAACGAACCGGGCAGCTTTTTCTGCTATAAATGCGGCAAATACTTCGTTGAGATGGAAGGCATCCCGGCAGGGGAAGAAGGAAAGTCCAGAGGGCAACCGGCAGATAAGACTCCTCCGTCAGCCACATTGTTGATGCCCGGCGGAACAAAGATCTCACTGACCGGGACACCGACCTTTATTGAGCGCAGCGATTTCGACGGCACACTTCCCGATGACCTACTCATGAGCATCTCACGCCAGCACCTGCTGATAACATGCGAAAAGGGCATATATTACGTGGAGGACTACGGCAAGGATGGCAAGGGCAGCACCAATCATACACGTCTCAATGGTGTCGATATTTATAAAAAAGGAAAACAGGTTCTTAACGACGGTGACAGGATCGAGCTGGCCTGTCAGCCGGAGCTTTCGCTGATCTTTAAACAGGCTTAACGGAGATGTTATGCAAACCGGTAATTGCTGGGACCCGGGCCTGATCAGGAAGCTGAACGAAGATAGCATCTTCTCAGCCCGCTTCGAGCTACAAACACAGCAGGGCACGGTAGAAGGCGGACTCTTCGCCGTGGCTGACGGCATGGGAGGGCATAATGCGGGAGAGGTCGCCAGCGCTCTGGCCATCCGCAGTTTCAGCGCAGAGTGCCTCAGCAGCCTGCTGGAGCCCGTCAGCGCACCGTCGTTAACGGTTATGGCAGATGCCTTCAACCGGGCCAATAGCGATGTCCTGGAGGCCGCAGAGGACAGGGAGCTGCAGGGCATGGGTACAACGCTGACGGCAGCCGTTATCATCGGCCCGGACATGTTCATAGCGCATATCGGCGATTCACGCTGCTACATCATCAACTCCCGTGAGACCTTACAGGTCACCCGGGATCACTCGGTAGTGCAGCAAATGGTGGATGAAGGTTTGATCACGCAGGAACAGGCCAGATTACACCCCCGCCGCAACGAGATTACCCGTGTGCTCGGCTATTCCCGCGATGCCAGCCCCGACCTGATCCATGTCAGGCTATACGAAGGGGACAATATCATACTGTGCTCAGACGGGCTCTACAGCGTGCTGCCCGACGAGAAAATCACAGAATTGGTGCTGGGCACAACCGATCCCCGGCAGGCTTGCTCAGATTTGGTAGGCCATGCCAACTTGCTGGGTGGCCCGGATAATATATCCATCATCATCGTGCGGCCGGATAATCTACCCTCCTGGCAGGCACTTGTTAATGCACATACCAGTATAAGGACGGGATAGATGTATAATGCAACTTTGATCATCGTAGCAGCGGCTGTCGCTATAGTATCCATACCCTGCATTATCGCCATCGTGCAGGCCGTACATAAACTTCGCCAGCGCAAGGCACAGAAAACCAACCATCCCCCACAGGTGAAAAGCAACAGCTTCCCGCTCAACGGGCGTTACGACGTAAAATCACAGCCGTTCAAACAGGGCGGTATGGCTACAATCTGGATTGCCACTGAGAGCAAATCTGGTAAGCCATGTATCATCAAGACGCCGCGCCGTGGAACACCTATGGATAATGTCTACCTGGACAAGCTCATGCTGGAAGCCAGCTATCTGAAAAGGCTCAACCATTCCGGCATAGTCAGGTACATTGAGGATTTTTACCACAATGGCGAGTTTCACCTGGTTATGGAATATCTTGATGGAGAAACGCTCATGACTTTATCTCCGAGACTGTCACCGGGCGAGCAGACCGTCATCTCCTGGACCTGCCAGTTGTTGAACGTGCTGGCCTACATCCATGATAGCGGGATCATTCACCGTGATATCAACCCCAAGAATATTCTGCTCTGCAATGACGGTCAGGTCAAGCTGATCGACTTCGGAACAGCCAAGGATCTTAAAACACAGGAAGACCTGACCAGGATCAGCAGTGACCCTTTTACCCAAATAGCCAACAAGGGTTTTGACATACCTGAGCTTTTCCTGGGAGGAGAGAGCGACGGCCGCTGTGATCTATGCGGCCTGGCTCAGACCTGCATCTTCCTGCTCACACTGAGGCATCCCAACGAGATCTGCAGCAGCCTGCTCGGGTCAAACTGGCCCCGCACCTTCAGTGAGGCAACCGCCGTGGCCAACTATCTCATCGCCAGCAACATCAGCAAGCGGACGGCGCGGTGCCTTGCACAGGCTATTATATTTTCACCTGACAAGAGGTTCACCGACGCACACAGCATGCTCTCCGCACTCTCATCGACGATCGGTGGACCAATCAAACCGGCGGAGGCCGCAGCACCCAGATGAGGGATATCGCTTTCTGGCCGGCCTTAATACTGGTCTTGCTGCTGGCCATCTTCGGGATAAGTTCCGGTGTATTTGCAGTGGGGGCGCCATCGGAGAACTTCACCACACCTGAATCTCCGCTCAGCGATAATATTACTCCGGAGGTGGTACCTCCCCACGAGTTGCAGGGCGCTTCTGCACAGTCTCAGACCGTCAGCCCCTCATTTAACTGTGTTTTCACTTCCCAGTCGGCAACAGACCAGTACACGGTAACCGGTAATGAGATCTGGGAGCTGCTGGTCGATATCAATATGCCGGGCTGGTTGTATATTTATGAGTATTTTCCCCCGAGCAGCGAGGCATTGGGCCGCTGGATCGCATACAAATGGCAGCCGGGGCAGAGCGGCATCTGGAAGCTGGGTCCTTTTTCACCGGCGGAAAATGAGCCCGAAGGATTGCACCTTTGCCATATCTGGTACTATGCCGACGGCAGATGGGCCGCATCCGATATTCCCGGGGCATCATATAAAGAACTTAGTTGGACTTATGTAAAGGCAACTCTACCACCGATTACACCGGTCACACCCGTGCCATCAACAGCGTCGACCTCGCTACCTGACGGGAACGGCAACATCGGTGATACCCTGCTGAAATTTTTAACCAATCCGATTGTCCTGCTGGTCGGGCCTTCCGTGCTGGTGGTCATTTTCATCTTCATCCGCTATTTTATCAGCAGGGGCAGGGACAAGAAGCCTGTTACCAAGATGATAGCAACACCGGCCATAACGATACCTTTAGAAAACCAGGCCGCAGTAAGCGAAGAACGACCTGCTGTTACGATGGCAGAAGGAACTGCCAGGTTCAAGGGACGCCTGCTCCTGCCCGGCCACCTGGAGATAAAGCTGACCGAAAAGGGTCTCGCGGTCGGCAGGGCAGACCTGGCACGGGTGCTGGGCCTGGACGAGCTGGGACAAGTCTCACGTCAACACTTTAAAATCAGCTTTGAAGGCAAAGAATTCCTGATAGAGGATTGCAGCACTAACGGCACCAGTCTCAACGGCATGTCCATCGCAGGACAGGGGCCGGTCAAACTCAACGACGGTGATCTTATCGAACCGGCGAGTTTGATCAAGCTAAAATTCCAGAGATTCTGATCGGATTACAAAATTAAAGTTCGGTATGATCATCTGATATCCCAACCTTTTTGTCAGAAAACTGTCAGCCATCTATCAGCCCGGGGTCAAGCAATCCGTCTCCATCACGCTTATATTTAGCTTAATTGGAATTACATGCCGCGGGAGTAAATAAAAATGAAAACCCTGTACAAATTGCTGGTGGTAACTGCCCTGTCTCTCCTGTGCTCCCTCGTGATAATCTTGCCTGCCCATGCACAGGATCAACCCATGCCACCCCAAATGCCGGACACTGCCTGGCAACCTCCCTATGATGGGGGGCAATTCATAGAGCCTGCAGTCAATGTTGAAGTCTATAGCCAGAACTGGGCCAACCTGTACATGATAACGCCTTCCCCTGTTGCTCCAGGCATGCCCTCCTCCATCGTCAATGCCTACCTGGTCAACAGATACGGCCAGGTGCTGAACAACCTTTACCGCAACGACCTGTGCTATCTGGTCGTCTCCTTCAACGGCCCCGGCTATTTCTACCTCTGGGAGTATTACCCCAGCGGCAGCGATACGGTATACGGCCACTGGCTCTGCTACCGGTGGTACAGGCCCTCAGCAGGCGTCTGGAAGATCGGACCCTTTGCTGCCGAGTCATGGGAGCCTTCGGGACAATATACATGGAGGATGTGGTACCTCTCAGGTTTTTCCTGGACGACCCGCACGCTCACCTTCAACTATACCCGTACCTACTATCCGTACGATGTGCCGGGAACTGTTATCACGCCCATCTATAACCCGAATATAAACTCATTCACAACCAATCTTTCCACGATCGATGCAGGAGAGGCGGCAACATTGAACTGGACAACTTCTAATGCCAGCAGCGTGTCGATCTCGCCTGGCGTAGGCACAGTGGCGTCATCCGGCTCCACCACGGTTACCCCGACCTCCACCACCACCTATACTTTAACAGCCAAAAATAGCACCGGAAAGCAGGTAACCTCCAGTGTCACTATCACAGTCAGGCCCAGGGTAGCTCCCACTCTTAACATCGACCGCCATAACATACAGAGCGGAGACTCCGCCCTACTCTCCTGGTCAGCCCCCGGCGCCAGGCAGGTAACGATCAGCGGCATCGGCAATGTGGGCACAACAGGAAGCATACAAATCACACCCAAAGAGACCTCTATTTACACCCTCAATGCAGTCTATGCCGATGGCAGCGGGCAGACAACCAGCGCAACGATAGAGGTTACACAGCCGCCCTACCTGCTATGGGGGCTCATAGGACTGCTGGCCCTGGCAGCCATACTGGTCATAGTCCTGTTTCTGACCCGGCCACGCAAGTCCGCGGCGGTTCAGCCTGCGGCCACACAGTCTGCCAGCAATACAGCAGTGGCTGCGGTCACCACTCCCTCGTCAGAGACGACACCTTCCACCACCTCGGTGCTTGAAGCCGTACCGGCCAGGCTGTCTATCCCCAACGGCAGTGAGATCATCCTGGCAGGTAACAGCCGCAACTTCGGACGTCACGATTTTGAAAAGTTTATGGCCGCCGATAAAGCGTCCTACATCTCACGTCAGCATATCAACATCTGGTATGAAGACGGCCAGTATTTCATCGAAGACCGCAGCAGCACCAACGGTACGAAAGTCAACGGTGTGGAGATCAAAGGCAGCGGCCGTCACATGCTGAAAGACGGAGACATCATCGATCTGGGCAACGCCCTGACCCTGACATTCAAGACATAAACCCACCTATAATAAATAAAGAGGACAGCTGGCGCAGCCATCCGGCTGCGCCAGCTACAGTCCATTCCGTAATGTATGGCCGCATTGCCCACCCAGCCACCCCGATTCAACCAGCGCTACCACTTAACAGCCTTGAGTGCTTCTTCAAACTCCTTCTTGCTGCCGAAAGGGCCCTCTCTGCTATAGCAGATAATGCCCTTCTCGTTAACACACAGAGTGCTGGGGATTGTGCGCATATGGCAGAAGTTAACCAGCTCACCCTCAACATCATTATATACAGGGACGGTCAGACCGTATCTTTTCATCCACTCATTTATATCCGCGGGTTTTTCGTGGTTGGCAATACACATGAACATTATGTCGCCCTTGGGCCAGGACTGGTAAATGTCGTTGAGATAAACGGCCTGCCCCATGCAGATCGAGCAGGTGGTTTTGGTAAACGTCATGCAGACTTTCCTGCCGGCCAGGTCGTCCTGCGTAAAATCGTTCCCCTCCAGGTCTTTAAAAACGAACTCGGGCAGCTTGCAGGACAGCTTGCAACAAAGAGGTGAGGTCGATCTGGTCTTAAAGGGCAGTGCGGCAGCCTGTGCAGTCTCGCCTTTCTCGGTGACGGATTCCACCCTGACGTAGTAGCGCACCTCCGGCGAAAGGCCTTCAAAACTGATCTTATGATCATAGACATAATTGCTGTCCCTGCGCGTGGCGGTCATGGAAGCCTCGTCGGTGCCATAGAATATGGTGCTGTCAGCGAGTTTATTGGTCACCCACGTTACAGATGCGCCCGAGCTGGAAATCTCGGTCACGTTGACATTTATTATGCTCAGAGCGCCCGATTGCAGCCCGGCGGCCGTGGTTGTGAAATCCGGAGCACCGGCAACGACCTCGTTGCCACAGTCGTCAGCAGATATGACACGGTACCGATAAGTCGTCTCTGGCTTCAATCCCTCCAGGACAACAGCATGTGACCTGCTAAGTCCTCCCCCGGCGGGGGTTTTATTACTATATGATCCTGCCAGACCCCATTGTACAGCCCCGTCAGCAGGCTTGCTGGTCTGCCACGTGATGATGGCGCTGGTATCCGACACTGATTGAGTTACAACGCCGGATATCGCCAGATCCCCACAGTCAGTACACAGGGCTGCAGCCAGCAAACCCTTGGCGTCGTTGATGGCCACAGCCAGCCCCGCACGCGTGGCGTCGCCGTTATCCCACATCACTATGCCGATTACCTCGCCCGCTTTATTTATAACGGGCGCCCCATACCTGCCGGTTGTAACCTCAGGGTTCAACTGCAGGCAGCTTATACCGTCCACCTTTTTCAATCCCGCAACAAAGGACGAAGCTTTGTCCGGGGCGGTATTCCCCGGCTGGTAGCCGACCACGGTAACCTGCTCGCCTTCCGCCAACATGCTTGAATCGCCCGGGGTAAGTACGGGCAAATCAACCCCAACTCCGTCCAGGCGGACTACGGCAAGGTCTCTCGCCCGGTCCCGGCAAACAAGTTTACCGTCGTATTGCTCGCCAGATTTCAGGACGATGGAGATCGCTTGGCTGCCCTCCACGACGTGATAGCTGGTCGCAATATAGCCGGACTTATCCATGACGAAGCCCGTCCCCATACGGTCGCTGGCAAAAACACGCACCAGCGCTCCGGAGACCCTGTCCTGTGCCAGACAGGATGCCAGCAATAACGGCGCCGCTATAAGCGCAGCCAGCACAGCATTAACCGCATTTTTCTTCAGGCAATGTTTCATAAAACTTTCATTTTACAGTCTAAAACGCTTTCATGGCGATCCAGGTCTATCCGGCGGGAACCGCCTGACAAAAGCAGGCACATATGTATGGCGGCCTATTTTATGGGTGTATTGCCCGGATCAAAGGAGACCTGTGCAGGCGCCTCCATGAGGTCGGCTATATCCTTGCGCAGCACCTTTTTCATCTCGCCTATGATCCAGCGGCCCTTGTTCAGGCCCTTGGCGAAGGCAATGGACTCCTTCATAAGCTCGTCCATAGTGCAGGCCTTGCGGATAAAATGGCAGGCTTCAAGCTCGGTGGCGGTGAAACGCTTGCCCGTGAACTGGGCTTCCTCCACCAGATACATGGGTAAACATTTCTTGATCACGGCCGTCATATAGGGCGCAAAGGGGATATTGAGGTCGACCTCCGGGAAGCAGACAAAGCCACGGTCAGTACGCATGAAGCGGAAATCAAAGCAGCAGGCGAAGATGGCTCCCGAGGCAAAGGCATGCCCGGTCAGGGCGGCCACCGTGATCATGGGATAGAACAGCATACGTCTCATCAACTGGTCCTGCAGCTTAAAGAACGTCTCACATTCCGGGTCCTTCCTGGTCATCGCCGGCACCAGCCAGTCCAGGTCCATGCCGTTGGACCAGATTTTCTCATGGCCCGATTTGACCACAAGCGCATTGACTGTAGTGGTTTTTTCTATTGCATCAAGTGCCTCCAGCATCTCGGTGCAAAATTTGATATTGAACCTGTTTTCACCGCTGTTCATACTCAATACAGCGATATTCTCATCCACACTCCAGTCTATTACGGACATAAAGGATGCCTCCTTACTAATCTTATTGCAGGGCCAAACCAGGCTATATTATATAACAAAGCGACAACAGGCGCCTGCTGATTACAGTCTCAAATTACACCAGCGGGTATGAAAATCCGCAGAAACAGGCACTTACACCAGATATACCGAGAGACAGTTCGGTCGGTAGAGTGATATAATTTGCCGTCAAACATCAATTACAAAGGGAGGTTAACAGATATGGATAAAGTATTTGTTTTGGGCGCAGGCTTTATGGGGGGTGGCATCACCCAGGTCGTGGCACAGGGTGGTTACACCGTCTACCTCTATGATACCAGCCCGGCCGCTCTCGAGAGCACGTTGAAGCAGATCCGCTGGTCGACCGAGAAGCTGGCCAGCAAGGGGAAAATCAAGGATAGTGCAAAGGCAGTCTTGGACAGGATCACCACGGTCAAGGACCTTTCACTTGTCTCCCAGTGCCAGTGGGTTATCGAGGCTGTCTATGAAGACGAGCAGTTGAAGAAGGGTATATTCAAAGACCTCGACACCCGATGCAAGCCGGAGACCATTCTGGCTTCCAACACATCCAGCATCCCCATCACCAGGCTGGCGTCACCCACCACCCACCCGGAGAGGGTTATCGGCCTGCACTTTTTCGGCCCGGTGCCGATGATGAAGCTGGTGGAGGTGATCAAGGGTGAAAAGACCTCGGATGCGGTTTTCCAAAAGAGCCTGTACTTTATAAACTCCCTCGGCCAGTACCCTGTAAAGGTCATGAAGGATATCCCCGGGTTCATCATGAACCGCGTCAGCGGCGCGTCCTTCCGGGAGGCGCTCAGCCTGGTGGAAAAGGGCATCGCCTCTATCGAAGACGTCGACAAGGGCATGCACTATGGCTTCAACTGGAACATCGGACCCTTTGAGATCGCCGACAATGCTGGCCTGGACACTTATGTCCGCGTGGGCAAGGCTTTCCAGGCTCTGGGTGCAGAGGAGGTCGCCGTTACTTCAGAGCTGCTGGAGAAAATGGTCGCCGCAGGCAGGCTGGGACGCAAGGTAGGCAAAGGCTTTTACGATTACCTGCCGGACGGCACGAAAGTCCCCTTCGATATCACCACGATAAAATAAGACCAGATCAGAAGGTGCGCCCGGCCTGGTGCACCTCCTTACACTTCGATAATAAGGCCTTCATGAGCTGCTTCTATTTTCATACCCAGCATCCTCCCGGCTGTCTCCAGCTCGCCC
>DFZI01000105.1 GCA_002383665.1 Dehalococcoidia bacterium UBA4060 | reverse complement strand
TCGTCAAGAGAGTGCTCGATGGTACAGTCAGTTTGCCTGGGAAGTATAACAGGGCTGAAGAGGCTGTGTTGGGGTATAGGGAAAAACAATTTGCAGTGGTCGGGGCTGAGGTATATAATCAGCCCCGAAAGTCAACAAAAATAGCCGAAGGGGGTGATAGCTTTCGAAAGAACAACGGTTAAAAGGTGCCGGAGACAATCGATGGTCGGTCATTAGCCTCCGGCAGAGAAGGTTTTTAGACAGCTTGGAAAACAAATTTAAACGGGGGTTTTTAGGTATTATGGATATTCTGGAAGCGATAAAAAATAGGCGTAGCATCAGAAAGTATAAAGATACACCGGTACCTGAGGAGGTGCTGAATACAGTGCTGGAAGCGGCGCGCTGGGCACCTTCGTGGGCCAATACCCAATGTACCAGATATGTTGTAGTCAGGGATCCGGCCACCAAGGAGAGGCTGGCCGAGGTGGTGAATAAAGGTAACCCTGCCACTGAAGCCTTAAAAACCGCCCCTATCGTAATTGTGGCCTGCGCGGAGATGAAAAAGTCGGGCTATTACAAAGGCGAGCCGGTGACTGACAAGGGAGATTGGTTTATGTTCGATGCGGGCATTGCCATGCAGAATCTCATGCTGGCTGCGCATGGACTGGGCCTGGGCACAGTGCATGTGGGATATATACCGGATTCGAAAAAATTAGGGGAAATCATTGGCCTGCCCGAGGGGATGATCGCCGTAGAAATGACACCGCTTGGCTATCCCGCTGCTGANNCCGTTATCTCTGCCCGCTGCGGCTGAGGCTGTTGTAACAGCTTCACTGCACGGGCTGAATATTTTTTAAGGAGGGACATATGGCCAAAACGATCGCAGAGATTAATGACAAAATCAAGAAAGGCCAGGCGGTCGTGGTCACTGCTGAAGAGGTGATCGACATCGCCAAAAAGAAAGGTGTGGCTGCCGCAGCGAAGGAGATCGATGTTGTAACGACAGGAACCTTTGGCCCGATGTGCTCCTCCAGTATATATATGAACGTTGGTCACAGTGCACCCCGCATCAAGCTTGGAGGAGGCAAGGTCTATCTTAATGATGTGCCGGCTTATACAGGAATTGCGGCAGTGGATATCATCCTGGGTGCTACGGCAATGCCGGATGATGACCCGAAAAACAGGATTTACCCAGGTGATTTCAAATATGGCGGCGGGCATGTGATTGAAGAGCTGGTAGCAGGCAAAGATATCAGGCTGGTTGCCACGGCATACGGGACTGATTGCTACCCGCGCAAGAAGATTGAGACTCTGATCAACATTGATACCATTAATGAGGCCGTGCTTTTCAATATGCGCAATGCCTATCAGAACTATAACGTTGCAGTGAATGTCGGCAGCCGCATACTTTACACTTACATGGGCGTCCTGAAACCGAGGATGGGCAATGCCAATTACTCCTCGGCTGGTCAGCTTTCCCCCATGTTAAACGACCCGCTTTACAAAACTATAGGCATCGGCACCCGCATCTTCCTGGGGGGTGGTACGGGCTACGTTGCCTGGCAGGGCACGCAGTTTAACCCATCGGTACCTCGCACTGAAAAAGGTGTGCCGAAGTGTGGCGCGGGCACGCTGGCAGTGATAGGTGACCTCAAGCAGATGAAACCCAGATGGCTGGTCGGCACCAGCTTCCTCGGGTACGGGGTAACACTTACGGTGGGCATCGGCATCCCCATCCCTGTGCTTAATGAGGAGATACTCCGTTATACGCTGGTAACCGATGCAGATATACTGGCGCCTGTCGTGGATTATGCAGAAGCCTACCCGCAACGCAAGCCTGACATCCTGGCCGAGGTCACCTATGCTGAGCTTAAATCGGGCAAAATAACCATCGAGGGCAAGGAGATACCAACTGCCTCGCTTTCCAGCTATCCAAGGGCCGTGGAGATCGCCAATATCCTTAAACAATGGATTATGAAGGGTGATTTCCTCCTGACAGAACCTGTCGCAGCATTGCCGAGGCCTGAATCAGGCATCAAGCTTAAGGGGCTCGAAGAAAGGCCGCTGCCCTGAAGGAGTAACGGGAAATGGAAGTTAAAAAAAAGATCGTATTACATTTCACGAAAAATAACGTAGACAGGCCTATTGTTAGCAGGCTGATCAGAGAGTATGGCCTGGATTTCAATATATTGAAGGCATCCATATCGCCGGGGGAAGAGGGGCTTATGATCATGGAGCTGAGCGGTGATCAGAATGAATATGATAATGGTATCAGATATTTGCAGAGTGCGGGCATTGAGATACAGGCGCTCAGCCAGGACGTGTTGCGTAACGAGGAGCGCTGCACCCACTGTGGCGCCTGCGTCACCATGTGCCCGACGAAGGCGTTTTCCCTCGAGCCACAAACTCGCAGGGTTCTCTTCGACAACTCAAAATGTGTCGTCTGTGAGCTGTGTGTGAGAGCCTGCCCACCCCGTGCCATGGAGCTGCATTTCTAACCGACCTGTTTAGCCGGAGTCTCTCAGTCATGAATGAAGTCCGTAGCTATCGACAACTGATCAGGGATAACGACCTGGTCTCCTTTACGGCGACGGTGAAAGAGAGTGACCTGTTCATCCGTGCTGAACGTGATCTGACTGCGGAGGCAGTTGCTGCTATAGTCGAATGCCGTCGTCCACTTGAAGCCTATATCCGGGCACATCCGCTATTTTTGCACAGTCTGAAGCCGGTACAGGTTGAGGATGATGCACCTGGTATAGTCAGGGTCATGGCAGAGGCTGGACAGATGGCCGGAGTCGGGCCCATGGCTGCGGTTGCCGGTGCGATTGCGGAGATGGTCGGGAGAAAGCTGCTGCGGTATTCAGGTGAGATTATAGTCGAAAATGGAGGCGACATCTTTATCCAAACTCAGAAAAAAAGATTGGTGGGCATCTATGCAGGAGAGTCCCCTTTCAGCGGCAAAATGGCCATCGAACTCAGGCCCGAGCTGATGCCAATGGGCGTCTGTACTTCCTCAGGCACGGTCGGCCCTTCCTTCAGCATGGGGATGGCTGACGCCGCTGTTGTACTCTCATCTTCGGCTGCGCTCTCGGACGCTGTGGCCACAGCCGCAGGAAATCTTGTTAAAAGTGAAGATGATATCCAGGTTGCGCTGGAATATATACAGAAGATTAACGGGGTACTCGGGATCGCTATTATCAAGGGGGAAAAGATGGGAGCCTGGGGTGATATCAACCTGCTCAGTCTCTGATCATCAGTTGCCACAGCATTTCACGGTTATATTGATCGTGAAATTATCTGTGAGGCCCTTTTCGTCGGATACTCTGCAGGTGACCGTGTAGGTACCACCCGCACCGGGGACTCTCCACCGCACTGATTCAGGCTTTCCTTCTACGCTGATAATTTTGCCGGCATTGGCCAGCCAGGCATAGCTGAGGCTGTCATTATCGGGGTCACTGGCGATGCAGGTGATATCGGCTGTCTCAAGGGTGCGGATAACGGGATCGGGATTGCGCTCCTTCTCCTTCTCAGTCATGTTAGGTTTGATGGTGGTCGGAAGATGGTCCAGCCACTGGAACCTGATCCCTTCGATCACAGGTGGATTGTTCGGCTTTTCAGGGACGGTGATGGTCAGGTCCTTTTTTGCCACGCCTCCTTTACCATCGCTGACCACTACAGTGACCATGTAGCTGCCTGAAGTTTGCGGCGCTGTCCAGGTAACTGTGGCTGAAGACCCCTCCAGGATACCATCACTGCAGGCCCAGCGGTAAGTGAGGTTATCACCATCGGTGTCAATGGCTTCACATACAACTTGGGTCTTTCCCAGAGGCTGTACCTGGAGGTCGGTGGTGAGGCTGGCGATAACGGGCGCCTCATTAGTTGGTTCAGGGGGTGCAGGAGGCTGTGCAGCGGGTCCGCTGGTTGTGCTGCCGCATCCTGACAGGGCCAGGATGAGCATCACTGAAAAGATATGTAGAAAGCAAGTTTTGACTATTGATTTTGGATTCATACCCTGAATTGCTCCTGTAATTACGAGGAGAGTAGCTATATTTTATCTCGGTTAAATATCCTATTGAACCAGAAATGATGGGAGAAGAACGGCCCCGGATGCAAGGTTATTATAACTAATGCCAGGATGAAAAGTCCAATATCAATATACATGGATTGCATGGGTGTAAGGCCACCGAACCATTGTTCCCAGATGCCGAAACATTCACAGGTCGGGTATTTATCCAGCCCGATGGAGATCATATAGGAGTTGTTGGCCATGAATCCCAGAGAGAGCAGGCCGACCAGGATGGCTATTACGCGGGGCCAGATACCGATGATAAGTCCCAGGCCGATCAGGATCTCCCCAATCGGCAGTATCCAGGGGATAAAAACCATGCCGATAAAGCGAGCAAATTCAGGGGTCATGATAAAGTCCGGTATGAACCTGTCCAGGAACTCTGTCTGACCGGGTACCTGGCCAAGCCCGGCCAGTTTACCGCTGCCGGCAAAAAGAAAAAATGCAGCGATTATAACACAGGCTATGCCGGTGATTATACTACGCACCGTAGGCCGGGAATCGTAATCATAGAAGGAAGTCATGCGAATGTCCTTTGTATTGGTAATTGTAAAGGTCTTGACTAAATCGAAATTATAAACTAAACTATTGCGCGTATGCAAACCTTGGTTTCTGTGGAGTCTTAATCCGGTAAACCTCTGAAATCGGGAGATCATATAGCCGGGATTAAGATTCCCTGCGTATGTTTCTTGAGGTCTTGAGCCGTAGGACATTCCCAAAACCACCGTGGCATCGCGATTTTCAACAAGGAGGCATCGATGGCCCTAACGGACAAGACCCTTACATGTGCCGAGTGCGGCAAGTCATTCGTCTTCACAATAGGCGAACAGGAATTCTATTCTTCAAAAGGACTTCAAAACGAACCCAAGCGTTGCCCTGATTGCCGGTCTAACCGGAAGCAGTCACACTCCGGTTCCGGGAAGTCCAGGCAGATGTTCAAAGCCACCTGCGCACGGTGTGGCGCGGAATGTGAGGTTCCATTCGAGCCGAGACAGGAACGGCCGGTATATTGCAGTAACTGCTACGCATCGGAAAAGCCGGCCCATTAAATAGAATAGAAACTCTCGCAAGTCTCCCGCGAGAGTAATTTACCGGCGGATAGCTACGGAACGGCAGACGGGATTCCTGTGAATGTCGGCATCTGCAAGCTGAAGATATATATCCCTGGGAGCCAGTCTCTCAAGGATAAGCGAAATATCCTCAAGTCTTTGATGGCGCGTCTTCAGAAGCAGTTTAACATCTCCATTGCTGAGGTTGATGATCATGATGTCTGGCGTATCGCCACGATCGGTATTGCCTGCGTCGCCAACCATAGTTACCGTGTTGATGAGGTTATAGCTGAGATTATCAACGTGATCAACCGCGATTACCCTAATCTTGAGATCATCGAAAAAGAGACCGAATTTTATAGCTGATCAGGTGGGTTGGCAGGGTGACAGAGATTGAGTAAAGGGAACGCAAAGCGCACTTCGCTTAGCGCCACGGATTTATGGCTGTATAATTAATCTGTGGACGCTGACTCGTTCCTTGCCTACCTAAAATCCGATCCCGAATACAAGAACCAGGTTGTTTATGTCCAGCATATACCAGCCCGGGAGGCCAGGCCCGGGTATCTGGAGCACCCTCTTCATCCTGTATTGCAGGAGAGGCTGGAGAAACTGGGCATTAACACTCTTTACTCGCACCAGGCCCAAGCCATAAATCTAATACGCCGGGGGAATAATGTTATGGTTTCCACCCCCAGCGCCAGCGGCAAGACACTTTGCTACAACATTCCGGTTTTGGATACTTTGCTGGAAGATCCCTCTGCCCGTGCGATTTATCTTTTCCCTACTAAGGCGCTGGCACAGGACCAGTTGAGATCGCTGACCGAGATGGCAGGGCCAACGATTAATTTGCCGTGGGAATGTGCCACCTATGATGGAGACACTGCGGGAGAAGACCGTTCCGGAATACGGAAACGTGCACGAATTGTGCTCACAAATCCTGATATGCTGCATGTTGGCATATTGCCCAACCACAGAGCATGGGCTCATTTTCTGAGGCGTTTAAAATATGTGGTCCTGGATGAAACCCACGTGTACCGTGGTGTTTTTGGATCGCATGTGGCGTGCGTGCTCCGGCGTTTGCGGCGCTTGTGTGAGCTATATAATAGCCGGCCACAATTTGTGTTCTGCTCTGCCACCATTGCCAATCCCGGTGAGCATGCAGAAAGGCTGGCAGGATTGTCCTTCAAGGTGGTCGACCAGGATGGTGCGCCCTATGGGGGCAAGGATTTTGTTTTCTGGAACCCACCTCTTATCGATGAGGCGCGTAGTGTGCGGCGTAGCGCCAACAGTGAATCGACTTACCTTCTCACCGAGCTGATCAGGCAGGGTGTGCGTACGCTGGACTTTGCCGGGACGCGCAAGCTGGCGGAGCTTATATACGTTTACAGCCGTGATCTGCTGGGCCATCCCCTTGGTGATGAGATCAGGCCTTATCGCGCCGGTTATCTCGCCTCGGAGCGCAGGGAGATCGAGAGGGGGCTATTTACTGGTGAGCTTCTGGGCGTCGTAGCCACCAATGCACTGGAGCTGGGCATTGATATCGGCGACCTGGAGGCCACCATACTAACAGGCTATCCCGGCAGCATTGCCAGTGCCTGGCAGCAGGCAGGGCGCAGCGGGAGGCGGAATGACAGATCGATTACCTTCATGGTGGCACGCAATGACCCGCTCGACCAGTATCTTATGAACAATCCTGATTTCTTTTTTGGCAAGGCATTTGAAAATGCCCTCATCAACTGGGAAAACGACAATATACTGTACCCTCATCTTTTATGTGCTGCCTGGGAAAAGCCGGTAGATATGACGGACAGCCTTTACTTTGGTAAAAATCTGGCTCTGGTACTGACAGATCTCGAAGAGCAAGGCGGGTTGCGCAGAGTTGGTGACTGCTGGCACATTGCGCCCGACGTGTCGCATCCGGCGCAGGAGGTCGGCCTGCGTTCAGCCTCCAGTCAGAATTACCAGGTGCTGAATGCCCTGCAGGGCTATGATATTCTGGAGACGGTCGAAGAGGATCATGCCTTCTGGCAGTTGCACCCCGGCGCCATTTACCTGCACCAGGGTGAATCATTTTTTGTCCGGGAGCTGGATATTGAAAAACATGTAGCCATCGTCGAGCCGGCCAATGTCCCTTATTATACACAGACCCTTGAGCTGACTGACCTCAAAGTGCTGAAGAAGATGCGGGAGAAAGAATGCAACGGGGTACATGTTTGCCTGGGCATGGTGGATGTAAGCAACCAGGTGATAGGGTTTAAAAAAAAGAAACATTTCACGGATGAGGTGTTGGGGGAGGAGTCTGTGGACCTGCCGCCACAGCGCTTCGTAACTCAGGGGGTGTGGTTTGATCTGCCGCAGAGTGCAGTTGAGACTATTGAAAAGGGAAAGCTCGATTTTCATGGGGGGCTGCATGCCGTAGAACATGCGGCTATCGCTATCCTGCCGCTTTTTGCCATGTGCGACCGCAATGATATCGGCGGTGTCTCCACACCTTACCATATCGATACCGGCTGGGCGCAGGTCTTTATCTACGATGGTTACCCCGGTGGCACGGGCATCGCCGCCAAGGGCTATGAGATTATTGAGGCCCTCTGGGCGGCAACCCTCAAGACTTTGGAGGAATGTCCCTGCTGCGATGGCTGCCCGGCCTGCATACAGTCTCCCAAATGCGGCAATAATAACGAGCCGCTGGATAAGAAAGCTGCGACTATCTTATTGCGCGCCCTGGTGGGTATAGGCGGAAGCCATGATAGCTGAGCCATTCAGTGCCTGCCTTTGACTACCAGCTTTTTTTCGCTCCAGATGCGGCGGATGAACGGGTCGCCTTTAGCATTA
Source organism: Dehalococcoidia bacterium UBA4060 (assembly GCA_002383665.1). Lineage (GTDB taxonomy): Bacteria > Chloroflexota > Dehalococcoidia > GIF9 > UBA5629 > UBA6808. Next base: position 3,874 of record DFZI01000105.1, on the reverse strand, counting down.
CGGTAATCAAAATCGCTGTGTGTCATGCGCACCGGCTTGATCGAAACCCCGGTTTTATCTTCTACATCTGCAAGCAGAGATAGCAGACTATCCGGAGGAATGTCACCCACTACCAGCAGGTCGATGCCGTCTTCAGGAATGGCTTCGGATGCCGCCGCCTTGCCGTGGATTAAGGCCAGATTGATCGAGCTCAGCGGATTGAGGACATTATGCAGCATGCTTACCACGTCGGCCAGGGTGATGGTTTCAGGCTGACCGGAAGGTTCTACGGCTGGTTTGATCATTTCAAAGACAGATGCATCGGTTTCGGCATCTACCTCGAGGGTGGACAGGATTATCTTTTGCCATTCTGCCAGCACTGGGAATGATCTGACGACCTGATAATACTTGAGATTCCCCTGAGCATAAGAGCGTAAAAGGCCGGCCTTTTCCAGGTACCCCAGCTCACGCCGGACCGCATTGAGTGGCTCGGCGGTCAATCGTGCCACCTCCCTGGTATAGAAAGCTCCGTCCGGATGAGACAGGAACAGCTTCAGTACGCTGCGCTTGGCTTTCGACGTGATAAAGTACCTGAGTGTATTCATATCGAACACCTATTATGTACTAATGTACATTATTAGTGGACATATTTCAAGTGGACTGAAAGCCAGGTTTATGGATTTAATTTGACACAAGGAGGAACAGACCGCTACAATGTTAAATGAAAATAATTTTCAATTAATATTTATTATATATGGATAGTGAGATAGCACTGGCACTGAGGAACAAAGGCTGCAAGCTCACGCCCCAGCGTAAAGCAATCATAGAAGTGTTAAGCGGCAGTGAAGAGCACCTTACTGCGGCTGATATATTTGCCCGGCTCAGGGATAAACAACCCGGCATTGGACTGGTCACGGTTTATCGCACCCTGGAGCTACTGCAGGAAAATGGCCTTCTGTGCGAGGTTCACATAGGCAATAGCTGCCGAAGCTATCTGAAGAGGCGGTCTGACGGACATCATCATCACCTGATATGCAGAGGCTGTGGCAGGGTGGTGGATTTCACCGGCTGTGAACTGGATAGCTTACAGAAAAGGCTCTCGCAAGAGACCGGTTTCAAGATTGAAAAACATCTGCTGGAATTCATGGGCTGCTGCAGTAGCTGCCTGGATGGAAGAGAGGATTAGCTGTGGCCCGTTTACTGATTATTTTACTGTCGTTGGTTTGCCTTATGGTTGTGCCGGCCTGTCAGCCAGTGCAGCAGAGCTCAAGTCAGGATAAGATAGGTGTGGTGGTAACTATCCTTCCTCAACAGGAGTTTGTTACCGCCGTGGGGGGTGACAGGGTTTATGTGACCGTGATGGTACCACCTGGAGCCAGCCCGCATACGTACGAGGTCACGCCTGCACAGATGGCTCTGCTCAGCAAAGCACGCTTATATGCCAAAGTGGGAACACCCGTTGAATTTGAGCTGACCTGGCTGGAAAAACTGATCGCGCAGAACAGGGATATGTTGGTGGTAGATTGCAGCAAGGGCATCGGTCTGGTGGAGAGCTCGGATGAGCATGAGCCGGGCATGGACCCGCACATCTGGACCTCGCTTAAAAATGCCGTGGTTATGGTCAGCAATATCTGCCAGGGCCTGGTTCAGGTGGACCCTTCCGGCCGGTCATATTATGAGCAAAACCGTGACGCCTATATTGCACGCCTGAATGCACTGGACGGCGAGATAGAGGCGTCCTTGAAAGATATAAAAAATCATGCGTTCATCGTCTATCATCCGTCCTGGGGTTATTTCGCCAGGGATTATGGGTTGCAGCAGTTGGCAATCGAGGAGGGAGGCAAGGAGCCTCAGGCTGCCTATATGGTCAGGTTGATCCAGGAAGCAAAAAATAAAAATATTAAAGTCATTTTTGTTTCTCCCGAGTTCAGCACAAGGAATGCTGAAACAATCGCAGCCGAGATCGGGGGCCGCGTGGTTGCTATCGATCCTCTGGCAGGAGACTACCTGGATAATATGAGAAAAGTGGCAGGCGCTTTTAAAGAGGCATTAAAATAATGTCTGTGCAAGAGGAAGTTCTCAGACTGGAGAATGTCAACGTAAGCTATGGGTCGCATGTCGTCCTGCAGGATATTAACCTCGCAGTTGAAGAGCATGATTTCCTCGGAATTATTGGCCCTAACGGCGGCGGCAAGAGCACACTGCTCAAAGTCATACTGGGACTGGTGAAGCCGTATAGTGGCCTGGTTAGAGTACTGGGCAACACGCCGGAAAAAAGCCGCAGCCGCATTGGTTATGTACCCCAGACCAGTAACTATGATCATGGGTTTCCTGCCAGTGTGCAGGATGTGGTCATGATGGGGCGATACAGCCGCGCAGGGTTGCTCCGTTACTATAATGCCACAGACCGTGCTGTCGTCCGGCAGGCGTTGCAGGAGGTGGGCATGCTGGAACATGCCTCTACCCAGATCGGTCAGCTTTCCGGTGGCCAGCAGCAACGTGTCCTGATTGCTCGTGCCCTGGTATCCGAACCCAGTTTGTTGTTGCTGGATGAACCAACCGCCAGCATTGATACTACCATGCAAACCGAGTTTTATGAGCTGCTGGAGCATTTAAAAAAGCAGATGACGATTATCATGGTCTCTCATGATATCGGTGCAGTTTCCGTCTTTGTCGATAAAATCGCCTGCCTCAACCAGCGGCTTTTTTACCACGGGTCACGTGAGGTCTCCCCCGAGGTGCTTGAAGCCACCTATAAATGCCCGGTGCAGTTGATTGCCCATGGCAATGTCCCGCACAGGGTATTGCGTGAGCACTAATTATGTTCGATACATTCCAGTTTGAATTTATGCGCAACGCCCTGATGGCGGGATTGCTGGCCTCCGTGGCCTGCGGCCTTGTAGGGGTATATGTTGTAGTTAAGAAGATCGTTTCCATGAGTGGGAGCATAGCTCACTCTTCGTTTGGAGGTATTGGCCTGGGGTATCTGCTCAAATTCAGTCCGGTGTTAGGGGCCATGCTGTTTGCCCTGCTCTCAGCCCTGACCATGGGAGTGGTGACGAAAAAGACAAAACTGCCGGAGGATACGGCCACCGGCATTATATGGGCACTGGGCATGGCGCTGGGTGTGATCTTCATCGGCCTCTCGGCGGGATATGCGCCTGACCTGATGAGCTACCTGTTTGGCAACATTTTAACCGTCCCTTCTTCCGATCTCCTCCTGATGCTGGGGCTGGATGCCGTTATCATCACCCTGATCATTATTTTTTACAAGGATTTTTTACTTTTGTGTTTCGACGAGGAATATGCCACCGTGGCAGGCATGCCGGTCAACCAGCTATATCTTCTCCTGTTGTGCATGGTAGCGCTGACGGTGGTGGTGCTGATCAGAGTGGTGGGCATGATACTGGTTATTGCCATGCTGACTTTCCCGGCAGCGCTGGCCCGGAGGTTTACCAACGATCTAAAAAAAATGATGTTGCTATCGGTGCTCTTCGGTATGGTCTTCACATTCGGAGGGCTCTGGCTCTCCTTTGTCCTTAACCTGGCTTCAGGTGCCACTATCATATTGTTTAGCGGCATTGTCCTGTTAATTACCTACATTGTCGGAGGCTTGAAACAACAGCGTGCCCACCATTAGACGCTGGACGGACCTTACAAGTGGCTTGACGCGCTTGATGTTTGTGTGTTTATGAGTAGTTTTGAGCAGTCTCTGCAGACGGGCAACATCACTCCAGATCAAACGATATAAAAATATTTAATGAGGGGGCTCGGTCATGAATATTGCGGTGATTAACGGCAGTCCCAAGGGTGAACTCAGCGTTACATTACAGTATGTCAGGTTTATCCAGAAGAAGTTCCCTCAGCACGAACTGAAGCTGTTTAATGTATCGCA
>DFZI01000045.1:9683-9909 GCA_002383665.1 Dehalococcoidia bacterium UBA4060 | reverse complement strand
GCGAACGAACGGGGAGAAGCCTAAACTCTATAAACCTAACGGTTTCAAGGCCTGAGTTTATAAGAGGGTTGTAAGACAGATTGGGTCTGACTTGAATAAGACCGAGGAGTTACAAACCGAACTCTAGTTGAAGGTTTCTGGAAAGAACCACCACAGACGGTGACAGTCCGGTAAACGAAAGGGGGAGGCTCCTTATTTGTTCTTGAGTACCACGGGACACGAGGAA
>DFZI01000045.1:8031-9647 GCA_002383665.1 Dehalococcoidia bacterium UBA4060 | reverse complement strand
GCGTGCCTATTGAAGAATGAGCCGACGAGTTAATCTATGTAGCAGGTTAAGCAATTAAGTTGCGGAGCCACAGCGAAAGCGAGTCTGAATAGGGCGTAAGTTGCATAGATTAGACCCGAAGCCGGGTGAGCTACCCATGGTCAGGATGAAGCTTCGATAGTCTCGAAGTGAAGGTCCGAACCGTTTAGCGTTGCAAAGCTATCGGATGAACTGTGGGTAGGGGTGAAATGCCAAACGAACTCGGAGATAGCTTGTTCTCCCCGAAATGCATTTAGGTGCAGCCTCGGTTTAATAACTGTCGGAGGTAGAGCACTGAATGAGCTAGGGGCCGTGAGGTTACCAAACTCAATCAAACTCCAAATGCCGATAGTCGTATTCCGGGAGTGAGACGGCGCGGGATAAGCCGCGTCGTCGAAAGGGAAACAGCCCAGANNGAGTGCGTAACAGCTCACTGGTCGAGTGATGTCGCGCCGATAATTTAACGGGGCTTAAGTTCGCCACCGAAGCTATGGATCGCGCAAGCGATGGTAGGGGAGCGTTGTTATGGCTGTGAAGCTGTGGCGTAAGCCATGGTGGAGCAATGACAAGTGAGTATGCAGGCATAAGTAGCGCAAAGGCATGTGAAAAACATGTCCACCGGAAGTCTAAGGTTTCCTACGCAAGGTTAATCCGCGTAGGGTTAGTCGGCCCTAAGCTAAACCCAAAGGGGGTAAGCGATGGATGGCAGGTCAACATTCCTGCACCACCATTAATTCGTTATCAGCAAAGGGGGGACACAGTAGGATAGATAAAGCGTACCCATTGGACATGGTGCGTCTCCGATTCAAGGCGTGTCAGGGCAGGCAAATCCACCCTGACGATAAGCTGAGGAGAGGGGGAAATTGAGGGGCAACCTGAGGTGACTTTATCGAGTTCACACTGTCCAGAAAAACCTCGTTGTGAGAATTAATGGTGTCCGTACCGCAATCCGCCACTGGTAGACGGGGGTAAGTATCCCAAGGTGTTCGAGAGAACTCACGTTAAGGAACTCGGCAAATTAACCCCGTAACTTAGGAAGAAGGGGGCCCGCGCAAGCGGGGGCACGGAACCGGCTCAAGCGACTGTATAACATAAACACAGGTCTCTGCCAAAGCGAAAGCTGAGGTATAGGGGCTGATACCTGCCCAGTGCCGGAAGGTTAAGGAAAGAGGTTAGGGGTAACCCGAAGCTTTGAACCGAAGCCCCGGTGAACGGCGGCCGTAACTATAACGGTCCTAAGGTAGCGAAGTCCCTTGTCGGGTAAGTTCCGACCCGCACGAAAGGTGTAACGACTTGAGCACTGTCTCGACGTGAGACTCGGTGAAATTGAATTGGGGGTGAAGATGCCCTCTACCCGCAACTGGACAAAAAGACCCCGGGAGCTTTACTATACCCTGGTATTGGACTCGAGCTGAATATGTGTAGGATAGGTGGGAGGCGTTGATGTCGGGGCGTCAGCCTCGGCGGAGCCAACGGTGAAATACCACTCTTATTTGGTTTTGGTTCTAACCTGCCTAAAGGTGGGGACAGTGCCAGGCGGGTAGTTTAACTGGGGCGGTTGCCTCCTAAAAGGTAACGGAGGCGCCCAAAGGTTCCCT
>DFZI01000045.1:0-7953 GCA_002383665.1 Dehalococcoidia bacterium UBA4060 | reverse complement strand
CGACGGCAAGGTTTGGCACCTCGATGTCGGCTCGTCGCATCCTGGGACTGAAGCAGGCCCCAAGGGTTAGGCTGTTCGCCTATTAAAGCGGCACGCGAGCTGGGTTCAGACCGTCGTGAGACAGGTCGGTCTCTATCCGTTGTGGGCGATGGAGATTTGCGAGGAGCTCTCCCTAGTACGAGAGGATTGGGAGGGACGGACCTCTGGTGTGTCAGTTGTCGCGCCAGCGGCAGTGCTGGGTAGCCATGTCCGGATGGGATAAACGCTGAAAGCATCTAAGTGTGAAGCCCACCTCAAGATGAGATCTCCCACTGGTTTAACCAGGTAAGACCGCAAGTAGACTACTTGCTTGATAGGCAGCGTGTGTAAGCACAGCAATGTGTTGAGCTGAGCTGTACTAATGGTCGAGGTCTTTGACCTACACCAGTATGAGCACAAGAACCATTGTAATCTGTCATATTCATGACGCGGGGTGGAGCAGCGGCAGCTCGTCGGGCTCATAACCCGAAGGTCGTACGTTCGAATCGTACCCCCGCTACCAACTATTGAAGCTGAAAAGGCCGTCTTAATTACGTACATACGACGGCCTTTTTTGTTTTTGCTAACGGATTTTCAAATCGTTTGCTGTGATAAAGTTGACAGCGAGTTGGCCTTAATGTATCATTTGCGTTTGGTTATTATTAAATCTTAGTCTGACAAAGTATTGCTTATTAATTGCTCAAGTAATTCAAGTGTCATATTACATAGCAGACGTAAAATTTGCTGATCATGCTGACTAACATAGAAAAATCTATTTAAGGAGGATTATTAAGGCACATTATGGCAGACAAACCAGAAGAGAAAAAAGCATCCATTACCTCTATGTCGGTGGAAAACAGGAAGTTCCCTCCATCCAAAGAGTTTACCGAACAGGCCTACATCAAAAGCTTTGATGAGTACAAAAAAATGTATGACCGCTCCATCAAAGACCCTGACGGCTTCTGGGGTGAGCAGGCTTCCCAGATTGACTGGTTCAAAAAATGGGACAAGGTCCTGATCGATGACTTCAAGAATGCCAAACATCAGTGGTTCGTGGGTGGCAAGCTGAATGTCTCCTACAACTGCCTTGACCGTCATCTCAAGACCTGGCGCAAGAACAAAGCCGCCATCATATTTGAAGGTGATATCGAAGATTCAAAGACATATACCTATGAACAACTCTGGTGGGAAGTTAACAAGTTCGCCAATGTATTGAAGAAGCATGGCATCAAGAAGGGCGACCGTGTAGCTATTTATCTTCCCATGATTGCCGAACTGGTCATAGCCATGCTGGCCTGTACCAGGATTGGAGCTATTCACTGCATAGTGTTTGGCGGTTTCAGTGCCGAGGCGCTGCGTGACAGAATCCTCGACAGCAAGGCATCATTACTTATCTGTTCCGATGGCTATTATCGCGGTGGTAAGGTTGTCAACAGCAAGGCCAATGCCGATGCTGCATTACAATCCTGCCCTGATTGTAAGAAGGCCATCGTGGTCAACAGGGCTAACAACAATGCTCCTTTGGTAGCAGGGCGGGATTTTCTCTGGAAAGAAGAGATGAATGCCGATGATGTCAAGAAACCCTGTGAGCCGGAAAAAATGGATGCCGAAGATCCACTCTTCATCCTGTATACGAGTGGAAGCACCGGCAAACCAAAGGGTGTGTTGCACACCACCGGTGGCTATCTCCTCTATGTCATGACCACTTTCAAATATATTTTTGATTACAAAGACGAAGATACTTACTGGTGCACTGCTGACATCGGCTGGGTGACCGGGCACAGCTATATCACATATGGTCCACTAGCCTGTGGCGCCACCAGTATAGTTTTTGAAGGAGTGCCTAACTATCCCAAGCCTGACAGATTCTGGGATATCGTAGAGAAATACAAGGTCAATATACTTTACACTGCTCCTACCGCCATCCGTGCGATAATGAAGGATGGAGATGACTGGGTAAAGAAGCATGACCTCAGCTCACTCAGACTGCTTGGCTCCGTCGGTGAGCCAATCAACCCTGAAGCCTGGATATGGTATTACACAGTAGTTGGTGGCAGCAGGTGCCCGATCGTAGATACTTGGTGGCAAACAGAGACCGGCGGCATTTGTGTCACCCCCCTGCCAGGTGCATGGCCACTGAAACCCGGCTCAGCCACCCTCCCCTTCTTCGGTATTGCGGCGAAGGTAATCAGGGAAGATCGAACACAGGCAGCTCCCAACGAGGGGGGTTCACTGATTATTGAAAAACCATGGCCCGGCCTTATGCGCGGTGTTTACGGTGATCCGGACAGGTTCAAGAACACCTACTTTGTACAGAACCCGGGCGTTTACACCACCGGTGATGGCGCCAGAGTCGATGAAGACGGTTATTTCTGGATGATGGGCCGCATTGATGATGTCATCAATGTATCCGGTCATAGGATCGGCACTGCCGAGGTTGAGAGCGCACTCGTTTCCCATCCGGCAGTGGCAGAAGCAGCCGTAGTCGGCATGCCTCATGAGATCAAGGGCCAGGGCATCTATGCGTATGTGACTCTCAAGACCGGTCAGCAGAAATCCGATGAGCTCAAAAAAGAATTGGTAGCCCATGTCCGCAAGGAGATCGGTCCCATTGCCACACCTGACAAAATCCAGTGGGCTGATAGCCTGCCCAAGACACGTTCAGGCAAGATCATGCGCAGGATTCTGCTCAAGATTGCAGCCAACGATGTATCCAACCTGGGCGACACAAGTACACTGGCTGATCCTTCCGTGGTTGATGAACTTGTAAAGAACAGAGTATAGTAAGAGTAGAAGAGACGGCGCTGCTTTAAAACAGCGCCGTCTCTTTATCACCTGAAATAAGCGGGTGGTTGGGGCAATCGTTTATCGTGTTGACACATACTTACTGGGCAAATATAATATCGAGCTAATGTTTTAAAATAAATTAAGGGGGTATAAGTTTGTCCGCAGACATTGAGAGGATAATCAAGGATACCACAGGGAATCCCGCGCCTTTGGGGCTGCTCGGTTTCGGTATGACTACGGTTTTATTGAATATTCATAATGCCGGAATTTTCAAGATGGGAGCGATGATTCTGGCAATGGGAATATTCTACGGCGGCCTCGCCCAGATAATCGCAGGGATCGAGGAATGGAAAAAGAATAACACCTTTGGTGCAACAGCCTTTACATCATACGGGCTGTTCTGGCTTAGCCTGGTGACACTGTTGCTTATGCCTAAGCTTGGCTGGTGGGATGCAACGGAGACGTCAGCAATGGTTGCCTACTTCTTTATGTGGGGTTTATTTACGCTGATCATGTTCATCGGGACATTTAAGCTGAATCGTGCCCTGCAGGTTGTCTTTGGAACGCTGACCTTGTTGTTCTTCTTACTGGCGATCCGGGATGCGACCGGCAGCGCAATTGTGGGAATAATAGCAGGATACGAGGGTATTATCTGTGGCCTTTCTGCTATTTATGCCGGGCTGGCACAGGTGCTTAATGATGTCAATGGCAAGGTAGTCTGGCCGATCGGACCCGTAGCAAAGTAGACGCTGTATCCACCTTTACGAAATTTATATTCAAGTGCTAATCAGGGGCTGGTTTTAACCAGCCCCTGATCACGTATATTCCAGATGATTTATCCTGCCATTGTCCGTAATGCTAAAATGATTAGCAGTTTATCTGTAAGGACGCATGTCTATGATCTCATCCAACATTATTGTCAGCGGTGCACGTGAGCATAATCTGAAAAATATAGACGTTTCTATCCCGCGTGACAAGTTGGCGGTAATTACCGGTGTCTCCGGTTCAGGTAAAAGCTCTCTTGCCTTTGACACTATCTATGCTGAAGGGCAACGGCGCTATATCGAGTCTCTCTCTGCGTATGCCCGCCAGTTCCTGGGACGCATGGATAAACCGGACGTGGATTACATCGAAGGACTCAGCCCTGCCATATCCATTGACCAGAAGGGACCGTCGCATAATCCACGTTCCACTGTCGGCACGGTAACTGAGATATATGATTATTTGCGTCTGTTGTTTGCCAGGGTGGGGCACCCTTTCTGCCCACAGTGCGGAAGGGAAATTGAACGTCAAACTGTGCAGCAGATCGTAGATGCGGTACTTAAGATTGAGCCAGACAAACGTATTATGATCCTTGCTCCGCTGGTCAGGGACAGGAAAGGTGAGCATCTTCAAATTTTCGATGATCTGCGCAAGGCTGGATTTGTTCGTGTGAGGGTGGATGGGTATGTAAGGGACCTTTCTGAAGAATTCAACCTTGATAAAAACAAGAAACATAAGATAGAAGCTGTAGTTGATCGTATTGTCACGGGCAGTTACTGCAATAGAGCACGCATTGCAGATTCCGTGGAGACTGCTTTAAAGCTGGGTGGAGGGGTAATTCTTATATCGGTTGCCGATGGTGATGACCTGCTCTTCTCCGAGCATTTTGCCTGTGTGCATTGCGGAATCAGCTTGGGAGAGATTTCTCCACGTAGCTTCAGTTTTAACAGTCCACATGGTGCTTGTCCTGAATGTACGGGTCTGGGGTTCAAACTGGAGATTGATCCTGACTTGGTCATACCGGATAAAAGTTTGAGCATAACTGAAGGAGCAATCAAACCTTGGGCGACCTATTCCTGGTATATGTCACAGCTTGAAGATTTGGCACAGCGCTACGGGTTTTCCCTGAATGTCCCGGTCAGGAAAATGGACCGGGAGAGCCTCAACCTGGTGCTTTACGGAGAGAATCCTGAACGGCATCGTTACCGCTACCGCTTCGGTAAGGTGCGTGAATATGCCATCGGGTTCGAAGGTGTTATACCAAATCTGGAGAGACTCTACCGCGAGACCGAGTCAGAGAACCGCCGTATGGAAATCGAGAAGTATATGTCAGCTTCTCCCTGTGCAGTATGCAATGGCAAGAGACTTAAGCCTGAGGCGCTTTCGATCAGGATTGCCGGTCAAAACATCATGGATGTAGCGGCGCTGACGGCTGTGACAGCAAAGAAGTGGTTACGCGATTTAATGGGCACTCATGAAGGCAATCCTGTTCTATCTGTCAACGAAAAGACTATAGCCAGGCAGATAATTAAGGAGCTCGATGCCAGGCTGGGTTTTCTGCAGGATATCGGACTGGGGTATCTGACGCTGGACCGTGCTTCAACCACGCTCAGCGGAGGGGAAACACAACGTATCAGATTGGCTACCATGATAGGCAGCGGTCTAATGGGAGTGCTGTATATCTGTGATGAGCCGACTATCGGCCTGCACCCGGCAGATATTCACCGTCTGATCACGACCCTGAAAAAACTCAGAGATTTGGGTAATACGGTGATCAGCGTAGAGCATGATGAGGCCATGATGCGTGCGGCGGACTTTATTGTGGATATGGGCCCGGGCGCCGGTGACCATGGCGGTGAGATAGTAGCCACCGGCACGGTCGACGATATCATCAGGTGCCAAAAGTCGGTCACAGGCCAGTATTTGAGCGGCGTTAAATGTATTCCGCTGCCTGCTTCACGCAGGCGGGGATCGGGCAAGTACCTTACTATCAAGGGCGCCAGCGAAAATAACCTGAAGGATGTGAATGTAAAGATACCACTGGGCAAGCTGGTCTGCATCAGCGGTGTCTCCGGGAGTGGCAAGAGCACGCTGATGAACGATGTACTTTACAAGAAGCTGGCCCAATTGTTTTACCATGCCAGGGAGAAGCCGGGCAGGTGTGAGGCCATTACCGGCATAGAGAATATCGACAAGGTGATCAATATAGACCAGTCACCCATCGGTCGAACGCCTCGGAGCAATCCTGCCACCTATACCGGGGCTTTCACGCCTATCCGGGAGCTGTTTGCCTCGGTGCCGGAAGCGAGGGTCAGAGGCTATACACCTGGACGTTTCTCTTTCAATGTCCGCGGAGGGCGTTGCGAGGCATGTCAGGGCGAAGGTTATATTGAAATAGAGATGCAGTTCCTGCCCGACGTAACCGTCCCCTGCGAGGTCTGCAAGGGCAAACGCTATAACCGTGAGGCACTGGAAATCCAGTTCAAAGGGAAGAACATCGCCGAGGTGCTGGATATGACTGTGGAGGAGGCCACAGCTTTCTTTGACCATTTTCCCAAGATCAAGAACAGGCTGGGGACACTGCTTGACGTAGGCCTGGGCTATATGCGCCTGGGGCAGCCGGCGCCCACCCTATCGGGTGGCGAGGCACAGCGTGTCAAGCTGGCCGCCGAGCTGTCACGTCATTCGACGGGTAAAACTGTATATATTCTCGATGAGCCGACTACCGGGCTTTCCTTCGCCGATATCGATTGTCTGCTGAAGGTGCTGCAGCGGCTGGTGGACAGTGGCAATACCGTAATTATTATCGAACACCACCTGGATGTAATAAAAAATGCCGATCATATTATCGACCTGGGGCCGGGGGCGGGGGATGAAGGCGGCTATGTGATAGCGGAGGGTACGCCCGAAGAAGTTGCACAGATCGAAGAGTCAGCTACAGGAAGATACCTCAAGGAAGTGCTGGTGAAGGGAGCAGTTGTTAATGCAGTCAGTGGCTGAATCGGCCATTTGAGCGGCAGGTAACGAACTGCATCACTCTATCTCGATGTCTTTGAGCCTCAGCTCCGTGCCTCCTGTGACTTCGATCTTTACGCTTCCACACTGGGGACAGACATAGGCATAATCATCGATGCTGAAATTTGTCTGGCACTCGTTACAGTATCCGCTAACTGGCACAGTTTCAATGTCCAGGTAGGCGTTGCCGGCTATGGTATCTCGGGCGACTACGGCAAAACAGAAAGTGAGCTGCATAGGCTCAATGCCCCGTAACTCACCGGCCACCAGATTGATCCTGGTGATCTTTGAGGCGCCCTCTTTCCGTGCTGCGGCTACTGCAATATCAAGTATATTCTGGGCAATGCCCATTTCATGCATGGGCCGAACCTTTTAATTTTTGCTTGTAATGTTCTACCAGCCATTTAATCCAGCGGTCAAGTCCTGTGCCCTGGGTGCAGGATATCTCTATGATATCCATGTCAGGATTGATTTTATGTGCGTTGGCCTTGGCTTCTTCCATGTTAAAGTTAGTATATTGTGCCAGGTCGATCTTGTTGATCAGAAGCAATTTGGACTCATGGAACATCATAGGATATTTGAGAGGTTTTTCATCGCCCTCGGTAACGCTGAGGATCATGATCTTGTAATCCTCGCCCACGATGAACTCAGCCGGACAGACCAGGTTGCCCACGTTCTCAATGACCAGGATGTCGATCTCTTCCAGCTTCAAATGTGGCAGCGCGTATGATACCATATTAGCATCCAGGTGGCAGGCATTGCCCGTGGTAAGCTGTATGGCGGGTATATTGTATTTACTGATACGGTCCGCATCGCGTGTAGTCTCGAGATCCCCCACAATCACACCCAGCCTCAACCTCCCTTGAAGCATCTCGGCGGTTTTCTCCAGTAAAGATGTTTTACCTGCGCCCGGGGAACTCATCAAGTTAAGTACCAGGTTTTTATTTTTTTGGAATATCTTACGGTTTTCTCCGGCGATCCTGTCATTGGCCTGCAGGACCTCCTGCATTACATTTATTTTCATCCTAAAGTTCCCCCGGTTTTATCATGGCTCATCGCATTGGCTACTGGCTACAGTATACATTAAACGTGTTTTGCGTTCCAAACTCAGGGGATTGAGATATGATTGCACAGCATACTGTAATTTTCTTATAATATGCTCCATCCGTGAAAATAGCGATTGATGATCTGCAGATAAGGCCTGAATTAATATATGGATACTAAAGCTAAATTGAATATCCCTGAGCGTATTGAAGGGTTAGGGGAGATGGCCTATGACCTGTGGTGGAGCTGGCATCCGCTGGCGCGTAATGTCTTTAAAAACCTCGACAGACGTATGTGGAAATCTTCCGGTCATAATCCTGTCAAGCT
>DFZI01000048.1:7998-10647 GCA_002383665.1 Dehalococcoidia bacterium UBA4060 | reverse complement strand
GTTCTGTTATAAAGAAACGCAACAAAAAGATGGCGAAGCACAAGCATCGCAAGCTTTTAAAAAAGAACCGCTGGCAACGCCGTCATCCCTAAAAGGCAGGAGTAGTCAGAATTGGCTTTAAAGACATTTCGTCCTACATCTCCCGGGCTTCGTGGGAAGGTAAAGCCTACATTTGAAGATATTACCAAATCGGAGCCGGAAAAATCCTTGGTTGTTGAACGGAGAAAGAAGGCCGGACGCAACAGCAGGGGAGTTATAACGGCGCGCCATAGGGGAGGTGGGGCCAAGCGTAAGACCCGTGTGATCGATTTTAAACGTGATAAAATTGGTGTCCCGGGTAAAGTTGCCGCCATTGAGTATGATCCTGGCCGCTCAGCACGTATAGCTTTGATTTACTATGCCGACGGAGAAAAACGCTATATACTATGTCCGCTGGGGTTGGGTGTAGGGGATACTATTATGACCGGGGAAAACGCTGATATTAAGCCGGGGAACAATATGCAACTGGGCAATATGCCGGCCGGGACCTTGGTGCATAATCTTGAGTTCGAACCCAATAAGGGAGGGCAAATCGTAAGGAGCGCCGGTACGGCAGCACAGGTACTGGGGAAGGAAGAGGGATATTGCACGGTACGCTTGCCGTCGGGTGAAGTCAGGCGTTTCATGACTGAATGCAGGGCTACAATCGGACAGGTGGGCAATCCGGACCATCAGAATGTTAAATCGGGTAAGGCGGGGCGGATACGCTTGCTGGGCAGGCGTCCCAAGGTCAGGGGTTCTGCTATGACCCCGCGCGACCATCCGCACGGTGGAGGCGAAGGACGTGCGCCGAGGGGTATGCCCCCCAAGACACCTACTGGCAAGCCTGCACTGGGACACAGAACTCGTGTAAGAAAACCATCGGATAAATTCATTGTAAGGCGACGTAAGGCCGAAAAATAAAGAGGTAATATAGTATGTCACGTTCAGCGAAAAAGGGTCCGTATTGCCATCCCAAGTTGCTGAAAAGGATTGAAGACCTTAATAAAAAGGGTGAAAAACAGGTAATCAAGACCTGGGCACGTTCTTCAACAATAATGCCCGAGATGATCGGTCATACGATCGGGGTGCATGATGGCAGGCGCCATGTGCCTATTTTTATAACAGAAAATATGGTCGGTCATAAGCTGGGCGAGTTTGCCTTCACACGAACTTTCAGGGGACATGTCGGCAAAGCTGCTGCGTCGGCAGGGCCGGTTAAGAAGCAATAAGCAGGTTAGGAAATGAGAGTAGAAGCTTCAGCTAAAGATGTAGGTATCCCGTCACGCAAGGTGAAACTTGTGGTGGATATGGTGCGTGGTAAAAGCGTCGAAGATGCATTGAACATATTGAAATTCACACCCACACCGGCTGCCAAAGCCGTTGCCAGGGTGATTAAGTCGGCAGCGTCCAACGCGGAAAATAATTTTCAGTTGGACCCTGCTGAGTTGAAAGTAGCATATATTGTGGCTGATGAGGGCCATACCTTGAAAAGGTACAGGCCACAGTCCAGGGGACGTTTCAGCCCTATTTTAAAGCGATCTACGCATATCAAGGTTTTCGTCTCCGAGGAGGGAAAGTAATTGGGACATAAAGTTCATCCCTACGGTTTCAGGATAGGCATCATACGTGGCTGGAAAGCCAAGTGGTATGATGAGAAGCATTATCTTGAAGCATTGCATGATGATTTGAAATTACGGGAGACCATTAAGAAAAAGCTGCGTGAGGGGGCTGTAGCCAGGGTTGAGACTGACCACCAGGGTAACGATATCCTGGTTACCATATACACTGCTCGCCCGGGCATCGTTATTGGCCGGGGTGGGCAGCGTGCTGAAGAGCTCAGATCGGAGCTTGAAAAGGTCTGTGGCAAGAAAGTTAAGATATCGATCAAGGAAGTTGAACAGCCGGAAATTGAGGCCATGCTGGTTGCCCGCAACATAGCTGATTCGCTTGAGAGGCGCGTTGCTTTCAGACGTGCCATGAAGCAGGCTGCTTTTAAAACCAGGCAGGCGGGTGCCAAAGGCATCAAGATCAGTTGTGCTGGGAGATTGGGTGGCGCTGAAATTGCCAGACGTGAAACGATCCACGAAGGCCAGTTGCCTCTGCATACGCTCTGTGCCGATATAGATTACGGCTTTGCTGAGGCGGCGACTACAATGGGCAATATCGGCGTGAAGGTCTGGATTTATAAAGGCAACATCATACCTGAAGTAAGGAGAGAAAGTGTTACAACCGAAACGAGTGAAGTATCGTAAGAGCCAGCGTGGGCATCTCCGTGGCAAGGCTCAATCTGGTAATACGATTGTATTCGGAGACTTTGGTATGCAGGCAGAAGAAGCTTACTGGATTACGGCGAGGCAGATAGAAGCCGCACGCCGCGTAATGGTGCGCTATCTGCGTCGCGGCGGCCAACTCTGGATACGAATCTTCCCGGATAAGTCAGTTACCAAGAAGCCGGCCGAAACCCGCATGGGCAGCGGCAAAGGAGCTGTCGACCACTGGGTGGCGGTTGTAAAGCCGGGCAGGATGATGTTTGAAATTAGCGGCATCAAAGAGAGCATGGCTAAAGAGGCGATTACCATGGCGGCATATAAACTGCCGATAAAAACCAGGTTCGTTGTACGTGAAACG
>DFZI01000048.1:0-7952 GCA_002383665.1 Dehalococcoidia bacterium UBA4060 | reverse complement strand
TGAGGATAGCCAGGCTAAACACAATCATACGCGAGAGGGAGCTTGGCAAAAAATAGAGATGGACAAAAACCGTAAAACCAGGGTCGGTAAAGTTACCAGCAATAAAATGCAGAAAACGGTTGTTGTGCAGGTTGAAAATCTGCGCAGGCATCCTATCTATCGAAAGGTGGTAAGACAGTCCTCCAGGTTCAAGGCACATGACGAGAATAATTCTTGCAATATCGGCGACGTAGTCAGAATTGTCGAAACCCGCCCCCTATCCAAGGATAAAAGGTGGAGAGTCGTTGAGATCATCCAGAAAGCTAATGTGGTCGATGACATCAAAGGTGATTCGGAAAAGGCCAGCCAGGAGAACTGAGGTGATTCAGACTGAAACCAGGTTAAAAGTCGCAGATAATACAGGGGCACGTCAGGTCATGTGCATAGGTATTCCCGGAGGTACACGCAGGAGATATGCCACTGTAGGTGACGTTATTACCTGCAGCGTTAAACGTGCCATTCCGGGCGGCGTGGTTAAAAAAGGCGACGTAGTTAAAGCTGTTATCGTGCGGGTTGCTTACCATCACCGCAGGCCTGACGGGTCTTTTGTCAGGTTCGATGATAATGCTGCCGTAATACTTGATGATAAGGGCAACCCCAAGGGGACCCGTATCTTCGGCCCGGTGGCAAGAGAATTAAGGGATAAGAATTTTATGAAGATAATCTCCCTGGCTCCTGAGGTACTCTGAAATGAGAATACATAAAAATGATGATGTCCTTATCATTGCTGGTAAGGACAGGGGTAAAAAAGGCAAGGTACGCAAGGCCTTGCCGGATAAAGAGTGCGTGATTGTTGAAGGCTTGAACCTGATCAAGCGTCATTCCAAGACCAAGGGCAAGACCAGGCAGGCCGGTATTATCGAACTCGAAGGCCCTATTCACGTTTCCAATGTAATGGTGATCTGCAATAAATGTAATAAACCGGTAAAGGTCGGAATAAGAGTCCTGGAAGATGGTAAGCGGGTTAGATATTGCCGCAACTGTTCTGAAATTATCGACTGAATTGAGGTAACCTGATAATGGCAAGGTTGAAAGAGAGATATAAAAAAGAGATTGTGCCGCAACTGATCAAAAAGTACGGTTACAGTAATATTATGGAAGTACCGCATGTAAGCAAGATCGTCCTGAATATGGGTATGGGCGAGGCCCTTGCCAATGCCAAAGCTATGGAAGCGGCAGAAAAGGACCTGACTGCTATTTCAGGGCAGCACCCCGTCATCACCAAGGCCAAGAAATCCATCGCTGCATTCAAACTGCGTGAGGGTGTTCCGATCGGTATGATGGTCACCCTGCGTGACCGCAGAATGTATGAGTTCCTTGATAAGCTGGTTAGCGTTGTACTTCCCAGGATCCGTGATTTCCAGGGTGTGCCGAGGGATGCTTTTGATGGCCAGGGCAATTATACCCTGGGCATGAAAGAGCAGATTGTATTCCCGGAGATTGAATACGACAAGGTAGATAAGACCAGAGGCCTGGAAATTACAATCGTGACTTCAGCGAAAACAGACGAAGACGGCAGGCGTTTGCTGGAGGCAATCGGTATGCCGTTCAGGAAAAATTAATTAGGGTAAAGTAATGGCAAAAACATGTAAAATTATTAAGGCGAACCGGACCCCGAAGTACAAGGTGCAGGCGCATAACCGCTGCAAGCTGTGCGGACGGCCGAGGGCATATATCAGGAAATTCGGCATCTGTCGCATCTGTTTCCGCACTCTGGCACTGAACGGCGAATTGCCCGGGGTAAGGAAATCAAGCTGGTAATATTTAAGTTAGCGGAGTTGTTTATCAATGGTTACTGATCCTATTGCTGATATGCTGACAAGATTGCGTAATGCTGCCATGGCACGGCATGACACCGTGATGGTGCCTGCTTCCAAAATGAAGATTGCCATGGCCAAAATATTGAAGGATGAAGGGTTTATCTCTGACTTTTCCGTAGTCAAGGGTGAGCCTCAGCGCATGATCAAGATCACGTTGAAGTATATTGATAAACAGCCTGCCTTCATCGGTGTTGAGCGGGTAAGCAAGCCAGGATTGAGGGTTTACAGCGGGAAGAAGGAGATACCCAGGGTTTATGGTGGCCTGGGCATTGCTGTCCTATCGACATCGAAAGGGCTTATGACCGGGCAGGAAGCCTGGAAGAAGAATTTGGGCGGCGAGATATTATGTTACGTCTGGTAATTGAACTCTGTGAGGTGAATCTGTGTCTCGTATAGGACGAATGCCGGTGGTGATCCCAGCCGGTGTAAAAGTGAAGATCAGCGGCCAGGAGGTTACCGTTGAAGGAAGCAAAGGGAAGCTGACCCGTACTTTCCATCCGGATATTACGATCAAGCAAGAAGAAGGAAAATTGATTGTTACCCGGGACGGTGATGATAGACTGCAGCGTTCGCTGCATGGATTAAGCCGTTCGTTGCTGGCCAACATGGTCGACGGTGTGACCAGGGGCTTTGAAAAGAATCTGGAACTCGCAGGCGTGGGTTACAGAGCTCAGAAGACCGGGAACAAGCTTACACTTCAAATAGGATACAGTCATCCTGTGGAATTTGACCCTCCCGGGGGGATCGATATCACTGTCGATGGTACCAATAAAATACGTATTTCAGGAGTAGACAGGGAGCTTGTCGGCGAAACAGCAGCAGAAATCAGGCGGTTACGTGTACCCGATTCCTATAAGGGGAAAGGCATTAAATACGCCGGTGAGAAGATTCGCCTCAAGCCCGGCAAGGCCGGTAGAACTGCCGCTAAAGGGAAATAATCATGTCTAAAGTCAGTGCAAATGTAGCCAGAAAAAGAAGGCACGCCCGTGTCAGGGCCGGGGTTAACGGAACGCCCGATAAACCCAGATTGTGTGTCTTTCGCAGTCTTAATAATATTTATGCGCAGGTTATCGACGATGCCCACGGTGTAACCGTTGCCTCGGCAGGCAGCCTCAGCGCTGATATTAAGACGCAGGCAGCCGGTAAAAATAAGACCCAGGTTGCAGAGATTATCGGCGCTGAGCTGGCCAAGTTAGCACAGGGGAAGGGCGTTAAAGAGGTCGTTTTCGACCGCGGAGGCTATAAATACCAGGGCAGGGTCAAAGCCCTTGCCGAATCAGCCCGTAAAGCAGGGTTGAAGTTCTAAGGATAAGTATATGAAAGCAGCAACGAAAATATTTACAGCAGTCCCCAGAATTGATACCAGCGAAATGGAATTTACCGAGAAGTTAGTATCGCTTGACCGTGTTACCAAGGTGGTCAAAGGTGGTAAAAACATGCATTTTCGCGCCACGGTTGTTGTCGGTGACGGCAAAGGACATGTGGGTGTGGGTCTGGGGAAAGCGCGGGAAGTGCCTGAAGCAATACGCAAGGCAGGTGTTGCGGCAAAGAAAGGCATCATAAGTGTCGTTTTCAAAGGTGGAACGATCCCCCATGAAAGTCTTTCCAAATTCGGTGCCGCCAGGGTGCTTTTAAAGCCCGCTCCCCCGGGTACTGGTGTTATCGCCGGTGGTGGGGTGCGTGCTGTTGTCGAACTGGCAGGAATAAAGGATATCCTCACGAAATCAATGGGATGCGCCAATCCGGTCAATGTAACCAAGGCTACGATTGTAGCTCTGGCCAACCTGAGGGATCCCCAGGCAAGCATAAAGCGAAGGAAAGGCGAGACCGGAGAGGAGAATTAGAGAAGTGGCCAGGATATGCATTAAATGGATCAAGAGCGATATAGGACATTCCAGGGATCAGAAACTGACAATGAAGGCACTGGGCTTTCATAGATTGAATGAAGTGATCGAAAAAGAAGATACACCGGCGGTCAGGGGTATGATTGCCAAGGTCAGTCATTTGCTTACCGTCGAAGAGAGTAGAGATGGATCAAAGTAAATTGAAGCCTCCCGCGGGGGCAAAACACAAAAAAAAGCGTGTAGGCTGCGGCGACGGCAGCGGGCACGGTACATTTTCCACCCGGGGTTGCAAAGGCCAGAAGTCACGTTCCGGCCGGGACCTGCGACCAAGCTTTGAAGGTGGACAGTTGCCGATTGTCAAAAGACTGCCGTGGATGAGAGGCTTTACCAATGTTGCCAAAGTTAAATACTCGGTGGTCAATGTCGGCGATCTGAGGCTGTTTGAGGCCGGCTCTGAGGTTGATTCAGTCGGTTTGAAGGAGAAAGGTCTGATAAAATCGGCCAACTTCCCTGTAAAGATACTGGGCAATGGCGAGCTTGAACGTCCTTTGAAAGTTAAGGCCACAAAGTTCTCAGCCACAGCCAGAGACAAGATCGAAGCGGCCGGCGGTAAGGTAGAGGAGATCTAAAATGCCGCAAACTCAATCAAGGCCCCGCCTGATCCAGGCAATGGTAGATGCATTCTCATTGCCTGACCTGAGGATGAAGCTGATTTTCACCTTCGCCATGCTGGTCGTTTTCAGGTTTATAGCGCATGTTCCCATCCCGGGCGTGGACCTGGTAGCCCTCCAACAGATATTTGAACGCAACCAGTTGCTGGGTATGCTTGACCTGTTCAGCGGCGGCGCCATGCGTAATTTCAGCGTGGCTGCCATGGGTGTTTATCCTTATATCACTGCCTCGATTATCATGCAGTTGCTGGTGCCCGTCATCCCTGCGCTGCGCAGGCTCTCTGAAGAAGGCGAATCCGGCAGGAATCGCATTAACTCCATAACGCACTGGCTGACCATACCGCTGGCAGCGCTGCAGGGCTATGCCCAGTTGCAGCTTTTACGCGGACAGGGCGGTGTAATCCAGGTCGGAGCGCTGGAAACACTGGCGATAGTCATATCACTTACCGCCGGGACAATGCTTTGTGTATGGCTGGGCGAGTTGATAACCGAAAGGGGCATCGGCAATGGCGTTTCAATTATTATCTTCGGTGGTATTATTGCAGGCCTCCCCTCACAGGTAGGCCGCGGTTTCATCGCCAAGGACGACTGGGTTGGCGTGGCGGCATTTGCCCTGCTGGCCTTGGTAACAATAATCTTGATAGTTATTTTCACCGAAGGTCACCGCCGAATACCGGTGCAGTATGCACGCACCGCTTTCAGGGGCGGCAAGATGTACCGACAGGCTGGATCAACTTACATACCGCTGCGCGTTAACATGGCAGGCATGATACCTTTGATCTTTGCCATGTCGCTGATGATCTTTCCCGGGACGATTGCCAGCTATTTCGCTGCACCGCCGGGACAGGAAGGCAATTTTGCCAATGCCATCATGGAATGGTTCAGCCCCAGCACCGCACTCCCCATCGGACTATTCTACTGGGGGGCCTACTTCCTGCTGGTGGTCGGTTTTACCTTTTTTTATACTATGGTTATTTTTGAACAGATGGATCTGGCACGCACATTGCAACGTCAGAGCGGCTTTATACCTGGTGTCAGGCCAGGGAAACCGACAACCGATTATCTTAACAGCGTGATTAACCGCTTAACCTGGGGAGGTGCCCTCTTCCTGTCTGTGGTGGCTATTATGCCTTTCTTCGCCAGGGAGATCACTAACGCATCAATGCTGACCCTGTCGAGCACAGGCTTGCTTATTGTGGTCGGCGTTGCGCTGGACACCATGAAGCAGATAGAGGCGCAGCTTACCATGCGGCGCTATGAGGGTTTCTTAAAGTAAGGAGGAAATATAAAGATGTTCTTCATTTTGCTGGGAGCGCCCGGTGCGGGGAAGGGAACTCAGGCAGATATAATTGTCAAGGAGATGGGATTACCCCACGTTGCTTCGGGAGACCTGTTCCGGCAAGCCCTGAAAGATGAAACACCGTTAGGCAAGCAGGCCGAGTCCTATATGAAGGCTGGGAAACTGGTGCCAGATGAGATCACGATTAAAATGATCCTCGAACGCATCGCTCAGCCGGACTGTAAAAACGGCTGTGTTTTTGATGGCTTCCCCAGGACGCTGGAGCAGGCCAAAGCGCTCGACGTTGCCCTTGAAAAAGCGGGTAAATCGATTGAGAAGGCCATTTACATTGAAGTCCCTGAAGAAGCACTGCTGGACAGGCTCACAGGCCGTTATGTCTGCCGCGTCTGCCAGTCCCCTTACCATATAAAAAACTCACCTCCTAAGAAAAAGGGGGTTTGTGATAAATGCTCCGGCGAGCTATACCAGCGTCCCGATGATAAGGAAGAGACCATCAGGGAGCGCCTGAAGGTCTATTTTGCCCAGACTATGCCTCTGCTGGAATACTATGAAAAAAAGGGCAAGCTGCTCAGGGTTAACGGCAACCAGCATATCGATGAGGTCGGCAAAGAGATCGTCAAATTTCTGAAAGGACTAAAGAAAAAATAGCCAATGACTATTATTAAGACGGCTGAAGAGATCGCTATTATGCGAGAAGCAGGCAGAATTGTAGCAGCCGTTTTGCTGAAGATGAAAGAAGCTGTGAAACCGGGCCTGAAAACACGTCAGCTTAATGAGATTGCCGATAAGGAGATCAGCAGGTGGCCTTCAGCACGCCCTTCATTCAAAGGCTACCAGGGTTTTCCGGCCAGCGTCTGTATCTCGGTCAACGATGAGATTGTCCACGGCATCCCTGGCAAAAGAGTTCTCAATGAAGGCGATATCGTATCGCTGGATTTCGGGATTATCTACCGTGGTTTTCAGGGCGATGCCGCCATCACGGTGGGCGTGGGCAATGTAAGTCCTGATGCCCGCAGGCTAATGGATGTTACCGAAGCATCGCTGTCCTGTGGCATTGGGGCGGCGCGCGATGGCGGCAACCTCGGTGATATCGGCGCAGCCATTCAGACCTATGTTGAGACACATGGCTATAGTGTGGTCAGGGAATACACCGGCCATGGGATCGGCAGGGATATGCATGAAGACCCATTGGTGCCGAATTTCGGTAAAAGGGGAGAAGGTATGAAGCTGCGCGGGGGCATGACCCTGGCATTGGAGCCGATGGTCAATATCGGCACCTGGAAAACGAAGTTGAATTCCAATGGCTGGACAGTTCACACTGCCGATGGCAGCCTGTCTGCCCACTATGAGCATACCATTGCCATCGGGAAGGATGAGACTGAGATTCTTACCATATTGTAGAACTAATATATGGATAAAAAAGAAGCTATCGAGGTCGAGGGAACGGTCATTGAATCGTTGCCCAATGCTACTTTCAGGGTAGAGCTGGCCAACGGGCACAGGGTGCTGGCTCATATATCCGGTAAAATGCGCAAACACTATATCAGGATACTGCCGGCGGATAAGGTGCTTGTAGAGTTATCGCCCTATGATTTAACCAGGGGCAGGATAACCTACAGGTTTAAATAGAAAAATAAATGCCTTTTGACATAAGGTGAATAAAGGTTTATATTATAAAGCGGTTTTTTGTGAAAAAGAAGGATAATATCGGAAATGAAGGTAAAAGCTTCGGTAAAGAAGCGCTGCGAAAAGTGTAAAGTGATCAGGCGTCGCGGCGTGGTAAGAGTAATTTGTCCCAATCCCAAACATAAACAGCGTCAGGGATAGCTGCAGGAGTGAAATAAAACATGGCACGTATTGCAGGTGTAGATATTCCCAGGGAAAAACAGGTATTGTTTTCCCTTCAGTATATACATGGCATCGGCCCCAGCATCAGCAGGAAGATACTGGCGGATGTGAAAATTGATCCTACCAAGAAAGTTAAGGATCTGACGGATGAAGAGGTCAGCCGTATCCGTGAAAAAATCGACAGGGAATACAAAGTCGAAGGCGAGCTGCGTAAAGAGGTCTCTTTGAATATTAAACGTCTGATCGAGATTGGCAGCCGCCGTGGGATAAGGCACAAGCGTAGTCTTCCTGTCAGGGGCCAAAGAACACGCACCAATGCCCGCACTAAGCGTGGAGCCAAGAAGACGGTTGCCGGCCGCGGTCAAAAACGTGGTGCGACCAAGAAATAAAGGAGTAACCGGATAATATGCCGCAAAAGAAAAAAGTCAGG
>DFZI01000081.1:13272-32113 GCA_002383665.1 Dehalococcoidia bacterium UBA4060 | reverse complement strand
CTATCCTCATCACCGGCAAAGGCAAGGATTTTTGCACCGGTTATGATCTCGCAGGTATAGAGGATATGATTAACAGCCATTCGAGGAAATCCGGCGGAAAGAATGTAAAAGGTATTGAAAGTCCTTCAGAGTCACTCTATGAGCACATACAGACTATCTGGAAACCGACTGTTGCTGCCGTGCAGGGCAACTGTCTTGCCCAGGGAGCAGGCCTGGCATGTTCATGTGATATAAGAATTGCAGCAAGCGATGCCCAGATCGGTTGGCCGCAGTCCAGGCTGGGGATACCGTCAACCAGCGCTCCCAGCGTGCTGGCAACCCAGATCCCATTGAATATCGCCCTCGAGCATATGTACACCGGCGAAACTTTCAGCGCCAAAGAGGCACTCCGTCTATGTATCTTTAACTATGTAACATCACCACGCAAGCTGTGGCAGGAAGCCGAGGACTTCATCAGGCAAAGAATATTGCCTAACGCCCCATTAGCCATACGTATCATGAAAGAAGTAGCTATCAAGCGCCAGACTATAAGCATGGCCGAGTCCATTCTCCTGACCCGAAAGCTTCGTTACAAGATAGCATCCAGCCACGATATCAGAGAAGGAATCGCTGCCTTTAGAGAAAAGCGCCTTCCAAGTTTTCAAGGGAAATAAGTTCCCTATGATATAGACAATCAATATATAAAGTGAGGAGTTATAACACATATGATGGTATTGCTGATTTTGCTTGCTCTGCTTCTGGGCTGCGCTTTCGGTATCTGGACAGCATTAAAAGCATATAAAAGAGTCTCCCGAAAATCTGCAATCTTTAACGGTCCGTGGTCCACCAATCTTGCCAGCGGAAGTGAGAAAGCCGATCCCTACACCAGGGCAGCAGTTGCTGAAACCGGTATATTGGCACTTCGGCAATCCGAGACCATCTATTACCACGCGAACATAGATGATGAGGGTAATTGGCTTGATGGCAATAATACCTATCGCATTGAGGGAAGAAAGCCGGATGCCCGCTGGTGGAGCATTACACTCTACGGGCCAGATAATTTCCTTATACCCAATGAGCTGAACCGCTATTCCTAATAATATGAACGAGGTTATACAATCCCGGGGAGAGCATACGTAATAATCCGGCCGGAGTGGAGTTGCCTCATGTCATAAGGGAGGGGAATTAAATGGACGGATTAATTATGCTCGCTATTACCATATTCCTGATATCTGCAGTTGCAGCACATTTCATTACACTTGCTCTATTCCCGCGGCAGAAAATGAACAAAATCATGTCACGATTACCGGTAAATGCTGTCAGGCGAGAACATAGACCGGATGCCAGAAGCCGGGCTGTTGTGAAGCCATCCCCTGATCTTGTTTACAGCAATGTTGCATATGATGTTAGCAAAGCACCCCTTCTTTTTACCTCACCTGTTCCCACAGACTGTTACTGGTCAGTTTCCATCTATCAGGAGAACACTGATAATTTCTTTGTCATAAACGACCGCCAAATCAAATTCAATCCGCTGCAAATCCTGCTGGTTAAAAAAGGACGCAAAGCTGATGTGCCTGAAAATGCTTTAGTGGTGAAATCACCCACCACCAAGGGCATCCTCCTCGTACGACACCTCGTAATGAGCGATGATAAACTGGACGAGATAAAATCCTTTCAGAAACAAATAACCGTCGAGCTAAAGAGCTATAAGTAAATACGAGCAAAGAGCGAAGCTATCACGGAGCATTTTGGTCATTACATATATGGCATATAATTGAAACGCATGGATTGGCAGCACGTAGCTACAATTCAATATAATTGATTCCGTTTGATAATTTATAATATGTCTTATTTAGAGCTGATCTGTTCGGTCGCAGCCATCGTTGTATTGCAATTGTCCATCATACTTTATGCATGGGGATTTGTTACAGCTATCCTCAGACGTCCGGATCAGTCCAGTGCTGCCAGCTTTGCTTTTCCTGTGCTGGCCGGATCGTGGCTGATATTAACCACGGCTTTGATTACACGCACATTAATGACAGCGCATGCCCCGTTTACCAATATGTATGAGTTCAGCCTCTCGTTTGGATGGGGTGTGATGACCTGCGCACTGCTGTTCCAGTGGCGGTTGAAATCCAGCGTCTTCGGAGCAGGCGGTGCCCTTATTGCCTTTGCACTACTGGCTTATGCCTTCACCTTGCCTTCCGGATACACTCCCCTGCCCATAGCATTAAGACAGTCATGGCTGCTGCCCCTGCATGTTTCCTGCGCCATCATGGCTTACGGTATGTTTGCCATCGGCTTTGTATCGGCAATACTCTATCTCACCCATCAAAAATATCACCTGTCTTTTTTACCGGCAGCAGATCTGCTTGACCGCGCTGGATACTTGGCCGTGTTGACCGGCTTCCCGCTGATGACCCTGGTGATTGTAATAGGCTCAATCTGGGCCAAGGTAGCCTGGGGGACCTACTGGAACTGGGATCCAAAAGAGACCGCCAGCCTGGCCACATGGCTTATCTATGCAGGATACCTGGTAACACGAATTTTCCTGCACTGGAATAACAGGCGAAGTGCCTTGCTGCTGGTTATCGGATTTTTAGCAGTTTTAGCCACGTTTTTCGGTAACCTGTTCCTGGGAGGTTTACACAGCTACGCCTTGAACTAAGACACCTGTCAGGATTTTCTGACACCCAGAACAACTTTATATAGTAGGGCAAGGACCAGGCCCCCCAAGCTCCACACCCCAACAACAATCATAATCTCCGGAAATGTGGGAACATATTCAAAAATATAGCCGCTCTGAGAAGGAATAAAGCCCGGTATAATCAAGCCAAGACCTTTATCAATCCAGATAGATATCAGCACAGCTATGCACACAGCAGATAGCACCGCCGGGTTACGCCTCCATCTGGAATTAAGCAGGGCAACTATGGAGACACACATAAGTATAATGGATAGCCACATCCATGGCACGAGGCCGTAATAACCGTCAAGCCCGAACAATAGATAGGTGAAATGCTTCATAGCTTCAGGCTCCTGGCTATAAAATATTGTGAACACCTCCAGTAGCAGGAAAAAGAGCGTTGTAATCATGCCATAGGTAACGATCTTGGCCACCTTATCGAGCGATTCTTCACCGGTGTCAAATCCACCCCATCTTCTCATAACAAGCGCCAGCAATATGAGCAATGCAGGCCCCGAGGCAAAGGCCGAGGCCAGAAAGCGCGGCGCCAACAAGGCGGTCAGCCAGAACGGGCGTGCTGCCAGACCGCCATAGATAAAGGCCGTAACCGTGTGAATGCTGATCGCCCAGGGTATAGATATGATGATGAGCGGTTTTGTCCAGCCCGGCGGCGTTACGCCCTTGTTTTCAGCATCCAGCGTGACCCACCCGATTATTATGTTAAGAAGAAGATAAACCGACAGCACTACCATATCCCAGAAGAGTATGGAATTAGGTGTAGGATAGAGAAACATATTAAAGACACGCGCCGGCTGACCCAAGTCTACCAGCACAAAGGTAACAGCAACCATACAGGCTGCTACTGCCAGAAACTCACCCAGTATTATGATTTTTCTGAAGGCCTTCTCATTGTGAAGGTAGTAAGGCAGGACCAGCATCACGGCTGAGGCTGCTACTCCAACGAAAAAAGTAAAATTGGCTATATACAGCCCCCATGATACGTCCCGGCTCATCCCAGTGATGGCGAGGCCTGTATTCCACTGCATCAAATAGGCAACTGCTCCAGCCATCAGCAGGAGTGCCAGTGCACCAATCGTCAGCCAGTATCTTTTTCCGCCTTTAAAAATATACTCTATCAACTGATGACCTACAGAATATAATATATTTGAGGTTGTGTTCCCAGTTCTGCCTTACGCCTTAAAGTAAAGTTAGACGATATAACCTTGTACACTTCCATCTCCGGTTTCATCTCACCGAAAATCAGGGCTCCATACTTACAGGCTTCGACACAGGCCGGGATGTCCCCCCTGGCCAATCTTTCCTCACAAAAGTCGCACTTCTCCACTACTCCTCTGGTGCGGGTCGGGTACGAATCATCGACTTCATTGATATACGGACGAGGGTCTTTCCAGTTAAAGCTCCTCGACCCGTAAGGACAGGCTGCCATGCAATAGCGGCAGCCAATACAACGGTGATAATCCATCATCACTATGCCGTCATCCCGCTTCCATGTCGCCTGCGTTGGACACACTCGCACACAGGGAGGGTTATCGCAATGATTGCAAAGCAACAACACGGATCTGCCCTGGAAGGTTGATTCCACAAGTCGATTTTCCTGTTCCGGGAATGAATTAGCGAAGCTGTCTTTCCAGACCCATTTGATCTCCTCTTTGCGGTTGCCAATATCTGGCACATTATGTATCCTGTGACAAGCGGTGATGCAATCGGTGCATCCTTCCTTGCAAGCCTCTATATCAATTGCCATGGCCCAGCGTTTGGCCTCCGCCTGGCTGGCAGAAGAGGCATTAGCAGCGACCGGCCTGGGAAGCAGGTCAAACGCAGGTTTAGCTGCCAATGCCAGAAAGG
Source organism: Dehalococcoidia bacterium UBA4060 (assembly GCA_002383665.1). Classification (GTDB taxonomy): domain Bacteria; phylum Chloroflexota; class Dehalococcoidia; order GIF9; family UBA5629; genus UBA6808. The sequence goes on along the minus strand of DFZI01000081.1, from coordinate 27,582 downwards.
TCAGCCCCGTAATTTGTAAGAACTTTCTTCGATCTATCTCCATTTATTTACCGCTCTTCGGGATATTATGACAGTCCCAACAGTTGGGTGAAACTCCCGAAAAATCATGGCAGGTATCGCAAAATTCGGTCTTATTGGAATGACACTTCAGGCAGGTTCCAGTCAAATTGATTTCGTAGGTCTTATTATCGCTGGCCGTATAAATCGTCTTGCCGTTGCGTACCGCATCATCACGCCATTCTTTCAGCAATTGCATATGATATTCACGCATATATTGTGTAGATTCTATGCACTGATTATCACTGACCACTATAACCGGATCAGGTCGGTAGTCAGCCTTGCTGGTAATAACGTTGTACCAGGCCGGGAAGCTGGCCAGGCAGAGAAAAACAGCCACTCCCAGTATCACCTTGCCACTGTCATACAACGTTCGTCCCTCCTTCATTTTTCCCCACGTTATTTAAAGGATCACCTCTCAGGTCTGTTTCTCTTGTTTTTTCTCCCTGCATTATGAGGGCATTGCCAACCAGCTCATGCACACCGGCTGTCTCAACACCGGGGACCCAGTATTCGAGCAGCGGAGGGAAGACAGCCTTATCAATGGCACATATGCAGGCCAGAACATTCACGCCGTGCTTTTCCTGAACATATTTAACAGCGTTGGCACGCGGGTAACCGCCGCGCAAACGCATCTCCATATTCTCATCCGACCCCAATCCTGCACCCCCGCCGCAGCAGAACGTGCGTTCACGTATCGTATTTTCCGGCATTTCATAGAAATAATTGCAGGTATTGTTAATAATATAGCGCGGCTCATCCAGCAGACCCATTGATCTCGCCGGATTGCATGAATCATGAAAAGTAACCTTCCACTTGTTATTGCGGGAAGGATCCAGCTTTAGCTTATGATTATGAATGAGATCGGCTGTGAACTCGCATATATGCACCATTCTGGTTGATGCAGCATTTTCAAACCTGGCGCCGGTCAGAGGTGATACCGGCTGCTCGAGAAAATCGGCAGTGCCGTTGAAAGTATCCATATACTGGTGCATGACACGCCACATATGGCCACATTCACCACCCAGTATCCATTTGACACCCAGCCTCTTAGCCTCAGCATAGATTTTGCTGTTCAAGCTCTTGGCAATATCGGCTGAATGAAAAAGGCCGAAGTTGCCACCCTCCGAAGCATATGTGCTGAAGGTATAATCAAGGCCTATCTCATGAAACAACATAAGATAGCCCATCAGGGTATACCAGGCGGGCGTGGCAAAATAGTCGGCCGAGGGTGTTACAAACAGGATCTCGGCACCTTTCCGGTTAATCGGCACATCGACTCGTATTCCTGTAACTGCAAACACGTCATCAGCCGCCGATTCAAGGCTCTGCTTCATGGCATGAGGAGGAACACCCAGGTGGTTTCCGGTGCGGAAGCAGTTGGAAGCTGGGCTGACCACCCATTCATTGCTGCATCCCACCGCATTAAGCAATTCCCTGCCCATCATGGTAATCTCGCAGGTATCAATGCCATACGGACAATATACCGAGCAGCGGCGGCATTCAGTGCACTGGTAGAAATAGTAATACCACTCCTTGATCACCTTCTCGTCCAGTTCACGAGCTCCACCCAACCTACCGAATACCTTGCCACCGGCGGTAAAATATTTACGGTAAACAGAGCGCAGCAACTCCGCCCGCATGACCGGCATGTTCTTCGGGTCTCCTGAGCCAATAAAAAAATGACATTTATCTGCACACGCACCACACCTGACACAGATATCGAGGAATAGTTTCCACGAGCGGAATTTATCCATCCGGTCCTTCATCGCTTCCAGAATTATCTGCTTCCAATTTTCCGGTAGCTTCCAATCCTCATCCAGCGGATTCCACTGTCGGGGATTGGGCAACTGCAGCATTTGCTGGTCTTTAAGCGGGGCGGAATAGACATATGTCCCCTTTTTAAACTCCACTGTGGGATCCATCCAATCCCTTTCAGCCGGGCTGTACTTGATACCGGCAATATCCTCAGGTGTAAGCTTCTTATCCGCCATAGCTATTTGCTTCCCGTCTCATCAGTTTCCACCGGTAATCCAACTTTCTTCATCTGATTTCTGAACTCATCTTCATATTCAGCATATGTGTGAACCCTGACCGGATGATTCCACGGATTAATATGCCTTTTCATACGGCTATTATTCAATAAATTGCGCGTAGGACTGAAAAGAATGCCTGCCGCATGCATCATCTTGCTGAAAGGAAAATAGGCAATCAGAGTACAGGCTAAAATAATGTGTATGAAAAACGGCAGCCCGATAGCGCCGCTGACAACAGGATCAAACCTGATGATGCTCATGGCCAGCTCCTTTACATATGTCAGGTCCACTTTGAATACTGAACGCATAAGCACACCCGATATTGCCACTCCCATAATAAGGAACAGCGCCAGATAGTCCGAAGGCAGGGAAATAAACCTGACCTGGGCAAACACAACACGCCTGGTAAACAGGTAAATAAGTGCAATGAGAATGATAATATCGGTGATAAACAGGGTGGGGATGGCCAACTGCAGTAGCCCATCCAGATCGGACATCCACAGGACCGGAGCAAATACGGGCTCTGTAAAAAAGCGAAGGTGACGGAACAGGATAATGAAGAGGGAAACGTGAAAAGCCAGGCCACCCAGCCATAACCACCGGTTACCCCCGTAAACAAGCCTCGCTTCAGGGGCATGTTCAACCTTGCTGTTGCGGAAGAGTGAGCGGAAGAGGAAAATCTCCATCAGCATGCGCCCGGTAACCTGCAGCCAGTTAGACGGGCTGCCCAGTTTGTCCTGCTTTATCCATGGCAGTGACTTTTCTTGGCCACACACAGTGGGTATGTGAAAAGGCACGGGAGACTGTGCCCAGCGGATAACGCGATAGATAAGACCTGCAAAAAATATTGCTCCACAGATATAAGGCAGTATGATTAATACAAAATAATGTAAGCCGGCAACCTGAAAAAATAAGACGGCCAGCAACACCAGTCCTATAACTGCGCCCAGAGGAATAAGTACCTTTTTACCGGTCATCTTTCTTCCTTCAGCACTCCCATCATCCTCTGCAGATTGATAGCCGACTTCTCTTTCTCTCTGGCCCGTATAATCTCGATCCTGTTTCTGCAATCATTGTAAATATCAATACAGGACACCGACAATCTATCAATTTTAACATTCATGCCGTCAGCTATCTTAAAACCGGGCTCACTAATAATAGCCTGTTTTAACAACGACATAAAACAGACGGCTGCTTCAGGCGTAAAATCCTGCACTGCTCTGATCTTAATAATCTCTTCCAGACAAGGGAACAATGTTTCCAGCTCTACTCCATCCAACAACCCATCCAGTATCTTACCCAGATTGGAGACTATCGTATAACTAACGGGATTGGCAAACCTGTCTCCGCGGGATTTCAGCACCGCCGCAGTATCCGGTGGATAAGTATCAAAAACCAGGTCAATCCATTTTCGCAGCACCGTGGCTTTCATACGCGGTGTAGACGTGCCTGTTTCCTTACCTTGCACTTTTATACTCATTCATCCTGACATTCTGCAAAAGAATCACGTTCACGCCTTTACGTATCACCGTAATAGAATGAAACCCATAAAAGAACGGCGTTCACTTTATATCACAACCTTCTTCCGTGTGTCAAGGATAGCATTCTAAATTAATTTGACTTCTTCGGTAATGCTGTCAGTGATTTTCTCCCGCAGGGATATAAAGCCGTGATCTGCCCGAGACCGTGGATATGACAGGGCTATTGGATAGATCCCTTTTACAGCGCCCGGTCCTGCCGTCATCACCACCACCCTCTCGGCAAGATAAACGGCTTCTTCCACGTTATGAGTCACAAAGATCACCGCTTTGCGATCCTCATTCCAGATACGTAAAAGCTCATTTTGCATCACGAATCTGGTTTGAGCGTCGAGGGAGCCAAAAGGTTCATCCATCAATAGTATATCCGGTTTATTGGCCAATGCCCTGGCTATAGCTACCCTTTGTTTCATCCCTCCTGAAAGCTGGGCAGGATATTTATGCTCATTTCCCTCCATGCCCACCAGGCTGACATATTTTTGGGAGATTTCCGAGCGTTCCGACCGTGGCAGATATCTCATTTCGGGGCCGAACTCCACATTCCCAACGACGTCTCTCCATGGGTAAAGGGCAAAATCCTGAAAGACCATTCCGCGTTCCGGCCCCGGTGCTTCCACCTTATTGCCATTTAACCGGACAGAACCTTGTGACGCCGTTTCCAGACCTGCGATGATCTTCAGCAGTGTTGTCTTGCCGCAGCCAGAGGGACCAACGATGCAAACAAACTCACCATTGCCCACTTCCAGGCTAAAATTTTTAAGCGCCTGAGTGGCTGTTGCCATTTTCCTTGCCGGAAACACCTTGGATATATTGTCAACGATTAACTTACTGTTCATTCCAACTCTCGCCAGAAAACCAGTCTATCCTCCAGTTTCTTTAAGCCTATAAAGGCCAGGACTCCTACCAACCCGATCGTCAGCATCCCTGCCACCATTTTGGCAGCCTCCATGGTGGAATAATAATACATGATAAGGTATCCCAGGCCGGTATTGGAGCCTGTCAGCTCAGCGGCAACAAGACACATCCAACCGATCCCAAGCCCTATCCTCAAACCTGCCATGATTGATGGCAAGGCAGAAGGTATGCCCACTTTAAACAGTATCTGCCGGGAGTTAGCCCCCAGCGTCTTTGATACTTCGATAAGGTTTTTGGGAGTGCTTTCCATTCCCAGGACTGTATTTGAAAGGATCGGGAAAAAAGCGCCCAACCAGATCAGAAAAACAGCAGGCCTGAATCCGAGACCGAACCAGAGCATGGCCAAAGGCACCCAGGCCAGAGGCGGTATGGGGCGGATTATCTCAACAACAGGCTCAACCAGGTCTCTTGCCCTGGGCCACCATCCGGCTATCACGCCCAGCAACACTCCGGTCACCGCAGCCAGACAAAAACCCACGATTACCCTCCACAGGCTTACCAGCATATTACCAATAAGCTCACCTGCCCAGGGTAGACCAGCAGGGCCCTCTGCGATCAGCAGGTCTTTAAATGCCACTACAACAGCAACAGGTGTGGGAAATAGCTGCGGCAAATCGGCCATCAATGCCCCGATCTCCCACACAGCCAGAAACAGCAGTATCGAAATTATCCTTAGCGGACGCGTGCTTTCACCTCGACAGGTATTTTAAATCAATAATGCCATTAATAAAATCATCCGCCTCAGGTACTTCCTTCCTGGTTATGATTGGCTTGATCGATCCATTTTCACCCAACTCAATGATTCCATTGACAAATTTTACCAGATCATTATTGTTGATGCCGGTAACATATTTAACACGGCTGAAAGCTGAATCAATGACATCGGCACCCAGCCCGGTATATTTTTGCCCTATCCTCTTTGATTCTGCCGGATTATCTACAATGAATTTAACTGCCTTCTGATGTGCGCTGACGACGGCCTTCACTTCCCGGTCATTATTTTTGAGGAACTCATCCCTGGTAACAACCACACAACAGGGGTGCCCAGGCCATATATCCTTTGAATTAACCAGCACATGCCCGCTGCCGGATACGACAGACATTGCCACAAAAGGTTCCCAGATGAAATAGGCACTGATCCTGCCGGATTGTAAATTAAGAGGCATATCCGGCGCCTTGATCGTTCCCGGAAATAATTCCACGTCTTTAAAGCTCAGGTTATTCTCAGACAGCACCATACCTGTCATTATATGTTGTATGGAACCAGGAGCCGGGGTAGCTATTTTCTTTGATCTGAGATCCCCAATCGACGTAATTCCTTTATCAGCTACCAGTGCAGACCCTTCCTGGTTGACTCCGGAAATTATCGCCAGAGGCACACCACGAGCTGCTGACATGATGGCAGGTGAAGCTCCCACATACCCTATATCAAGATGCCCTGCCGCCATGGCGTCCATTTCAGCAGGTCCCGCGTCAAAAGGCCCGACGACCTCAACATCAATCCCTTCCTCCTGGAAAAATCCCTTCTCTATCGCTACAAAAAGAGGAAGATGATGTAAATCTCCCAGCAGATATCCAATTCTCACTTTCGCTATATCTGACGGAGAGCAACCTGTTACCATCATAGATGGCAATATTAATAATGTAACCAAGGACAAAATAATTAACTTATTAATAGAATTAGACATCATGCTCACCTGAAAAATATTTTTTCTGCTTTACACGTCAGTATATTGATTAAATTATACATTAATTGTATAATTTGTCTACTAATTGATTGATTAACCATCCTAACATTTAGTATGATTATACAGGGCCGCAGTACTATTATATACCTGATCAACTTTAAATTAAGTAACGGAGGTTGCTGATGAAAACCAAGAGCATTAAAGCTGACTACTGGGACAGAAAAATAGATATTGAAGTCCCCAATGACACGATTCTCGGTGAAATACCGGATCCAGCCATCGTGCAAGACCCCGAAAAAGCCGTCAGGGAAGCTATCGCCAACCCGGTAGGTGCGCCCCCCCTGGCTGAGTTGGCCAGAAAGGCACATAACGGAAAGGTGACTATCGCTTTTGATGACCCATCACGCGCCGCAAAACCCAGGCAGCTTATAATACCTATCCTTATAGAGACATTGCTCAAGGCAGGAGTAAAAGAAGAGAACATCAACCTGCTTTGTGGCAGCGGCAATCATTGCAAGTGGACTCCGGCACAGCTACGCGATTACCTAAGTCCTGCCATTTTCGACCGTTTCAGTCCGGCAGGAAGCGCCTCACGTGTGAAAAATCATGATTGCCATGATGCTGAGAACCTGGTCTATATGGGCACCTCCAAACTGGGTGACTATGTTGAATACAATAAAGCCCTGGCCGACTCCGACCTGTTCATTTACACAGGCACTGTTGTAGTCTCAAACTGGGGAGGAATGACGGGCACAGGTGTTATCATAGGTTTGCCCAGCTCCCGCAGCATGACGTCCACACACGGTTACCCTGTTGTCGGGCACCCTGATTCCTGTCATGGCAACCAGCATACCATGCTTTACCGACAGCACAAGCAGGCCATAATGGAACAGATCGAAACCTTCACCGGGAAACGCGTATTCTACGTGGATGTGGTGCCAGGTATGGGAGGCGCACCTGCCGGAATATTTGCCGGCTACTCACCCGAAATCAATGAACCGACCTGGAAATTCGCTGAGAGCATTTACAATATGGAGGTTCCACAAGCAGACGTTCTTATCTACGGTGTACCGCGCTATTCGCTTTATGGGGAGACGAGCAACCCACTCATAGCACTGGCTGCATCCTGCGCCCCGGTTCGTATGTGGGTCAATAAGCCGCTGGTCAGAGAAGGTGGCGTGGTGATTGCAATGTGCCACTGCGATGGCACGATTGATGAGCGATCCCATCCCTCCTATCGTGAGATCCTGAACCTCTATCGCAAATGCTTCTCCATGGCAGACTTATCTACATATGAAGAGGAATATATGTACCGTGAAGACCTTATCTTCAAATACCGGCATGCCTATGCCTATGCCCCTATCCATGGGTTCTGGCTGTTATACGAGAGTGAATATGCCCTTAATCATGCCAGTAAAATTATCATGGCCGGCGTGCCGGGCATGGATAACCCGCTGGCCAGGGTGCAGGTAAGGGGCACAGGAGGCCCCGGTGCAGTCCGTGATATCGGTTGCACACCGGTGAGAGATTTCTCAGAAGCATTTACACTGGCCGAGAAAGTAGTCGGCAAGAATCCCAGGGTTTTAGCCTGTCCTTCCTTCTGGACCAAGGTCAGGCCGCGTTTTTGTGTCAAATAATTAATGAGGACTTTTATTTTCAGGAGGCAAATGATGAGATCAGAATCATACCAGAAAGCGGTACAGGAACATCTCCAGTCGTTGGGACTGTGGGACAAGCTCATTGCAGGTAAGCTCAAGTGCTTTATTTGCAAAGATAAGCTGTCCAGGGATAACTTCGGCCTGGCATTTCGCGACGGTGAAAAAATGGAGAGCACCTGTAATAAGATCGACTGTATACGTAAGGCTACCACTGTTTTGAGAGATTAACTGAAGAAAGGATTAAAGGAGATCAGCCATGACAATATTTTATGATAACCGCAGACCATATGATAACTATGCTGCCTCGACAAAGGAATGGGATGTTATCTTTATCGGAGGCGGGGCATCCGGCAGGTTCGGCTCTTCCTACTTCAAAGCCATGGGTGGGAATCAGCTTACAATTGAGATGGATAACCACCTGGGAGGCAAATGTTGTAAGAATGCTTGCACACTGCACCACTATCTATACGAGATAGCAGTAGAGCTTGACAAGGCACGCATCTGGGAAAAGAAGGAATACTGGCCCAAATTTCCACGCAAGAATGGCAAGGTAGAGATCCTGCCTATATTGCGCGATTTTATGATAGGGCGTGAATACGTGTTTGATTTCATGTTCCACCAGAGCAAAGAGCAGCTTAATCTCCAGTTCCTGCTCAACCAACCTGCCTCAATCGTGGACCCGCACACAGTTAAAGTAGAGGGAAAAGGCGAGTTCAAGACTAAAAACATCGTTGTCACTGCGGGTGCTGGCCCGTCCATCCCCAATATCCCCGGCACTAACCTCAAGGGCGTTTATACCTATGCTAACTTCCTCGACCTGGACTATGAACCCAATGACGTGGTTGTCGTCGGTGCTTCCAAGAGCGGAATGCCCTGGGCCTGTTTTTTCAATGCCGTGGGCTGCAACACCACTGTTGTTGAGATGATGCCTGCCCTCAGCCAGTTCCCCCTCGATGACGATGTCAGGGACTACACATTAAGGATGTTAAAGATCAGGGGCCTTCCCGTGTTGGATGAGACGACACTTATCTCCATCAACAGTGACAGCAGCGGCAAGGTAAACAGTGTTACAGTCAAGGATAAAAACGGCCAGACAAAGAACATCAAGGCCGACCTTGTCTACCTTGCCACAGGCTGTACGCCCCGATCCGAGATAGTTTCCCACCTGGGTGTAAACATCGGCCCCAAGAAAGAGATTATTATTAACAAATACATGTCCACCAACGTGCCGGGCATATATGCTGCCGGTGACATCACAGGCGGCATCATGGAAATGTGGAAGGCACGGCAGGGAGGCATGGTCGCCACAAAGAATATACTGGGAAATCCTACCGAGTTTGAGACCGACCTCTTCGCCGATACATTGCACACGTTCTACGAGACCAGTTGGGTAGGTCTGACGGAAAAGGAAGCGCGGGAAAAAGTAGGACAGGTATTCGTGGCCAGGATGCCTGTACAGGGTTATAAGAGCTGGCTGCCACTGCCGCTATGCGAGGGGGCCATGGAGTACGCTATGCAGTGGCCTGACCTCAGGGGATTCCAGAAGATTATCTATGATGCCAAAACCCGCAAGTTCCTCGGTGCACAGCATGTTGGCTACGGCGGCAAAGACTCCTTCCAATACCTTCTCTATTTGCTAAAAAAGGGCGCTACCATTGACGATATCGCCAATCTGACCGAGCTTTTCATCAATCCCACTCACTACATTCAGCTTTCACGCCTGCGCGCCGGAATGAAAAACCTGGTCGACCTCGCCTGATTAATTTTTATTATTTTAGATGCATGCGAAACGGGGCTTTAAAGCCCCGTTTCTTTTTCTTCAACTCTTCAGTCTTTTGACTGTACCGGGTTGACCTGCTAATATTTTATAGTTTCTTATAGATTTTTATAGATTCATTATTATTGCTGTTAAAATCCGCCGGACGCTTCAAATGAACGAGGAACCAACACTTAGCATAAGCGAGGCCAGCCATGTGCTGGGCGTAAGTGAAGTAACCCTCAGACAATGGACCGACGAAGGAAAAATCAAGGCCTTTGTCACTCCCGGCGGGCACCGTCGCTATTCCCTGTCCAGCCTTAAGAGATTCATGGGGCAGCATCCCAGAACACATAATATCCGGGATCTCACCAGCAGGCTGGAAGGAACAGTTCCAGTCCACCGTGAAATCGCAGCCTCCTATTTTCATCAATCATCTCTCTTCAACAAACTGGACAGTGAGTCGCAACAGTATTTTGCCTCACTGGGGCGTCGTTTTCTAAGTCTTATTATCAAATATGTACGCGAGCCACATAAATTCAATGAAAACCTGAAGGAGATAAGGGAAGCCGGGGCAGGATTTGGAGAGAGGGCAGCCAGACAGGGACTGACCCTTGCAGAAACTATGCAGGCCTTCATCCAGCATCGCGATCCCATAATCAACGTGACAACTGATATGATGAAAAAACACGGGGGCGTTAACCGTCGAATCATCGATTCCATCAATCTGGTCAACCGGGCACTGGATGAGGCTCTGATAGCTATGGTGACAGCACATCAGGAGCACTCAGCAATAATTCACCAGGACGAGAGCAAAAGCACATGATCTCAATTTCACGTCTTCTCTGCAACAGCATAGGCCCGGGTGACCACCTGCGCTACGAAAAACGTGATGTTCCCAGACCTGTGGTCGTCTGGAATCTCACCCGCCAGTGCAACCTGAAATGCCTCCACTGCTATGCCAATGCGGGCCCAAATAAATCAGCCAGTGAATTGAGTACTCCAGAAGGTAGGGAATTCATCCGCGACCTGTCTGATTTCGGCGTTCCCGTCATCCTCTTCTCGGGTGGAGAGCCTCTCCTGAGAAAAGATCTATTTCAGCTTGCCACATTCGCCCGGGAGCAGGGGCTGCGCGTCGCCCTATCCACCAATGGGACTCTCATCACGCCTGAGGTCGCTGTCAGCCTGCGTGAGATCGGCTTCTCCGAGGTGGGCATCAGCCTGGATGGCACCGCAGGTAACAACGATAGATTCAGAGGCAAAAACGGTGCCTACCACGCAGCACTGGAAGGCATCAGGAACTGTGTGAAGCTGGGCATGCGTGTTTCGCTCCGCCTGACCATGACCAGACATAACCATCACGAGATTCCATCCATCCTCAGGCTTATAGAAGATGAGAACATCAGCCGGGTCTGCTTTTATCACCTGGCTTATTCAGGCCGCGGCAGCGGATTGCAAAAGGATGATCTGGCACATGCAGAAACCCGGCATGCGCTGGACACGATCTGTGACAGCACAGTTGATATGTACAAGCGCGGGCTGTCTAAAGAAGTGCTGACCGTCGGCAACCACACCGACGGTGTATATGCTTATCTAAGGCTCAAGCAGCAGGACCCCGCACGTGCCCAAAAGGTACTGGAGCTGCTCACTATCAACGGGGGCAACAGCTCCGGTATCAAGATCAGCGCTGTTGACGACCGGGGTAATGTCCACCCCGACCAGTTCTGGTGGCATTATTCGCTGGGCAATATCCGGGAAAGAAAGTTCAGCGTGATATGGTCGGACTCATCCGAGCCCCTCTTGCACGGCCTCAGGGAGCGCAAGAGGCTTCTCAAGGGCCGCTGCGCGCAATGCAAATACCTAACTATCTGTAACGGCAACCTGCGGGTACGTGCCGAAGCGGTTTACGGCGATTTGTGGGCGCCTGACCCGGCCTGTTATCTAACCGATGAGGAGATTGGACTAAAATGAACGGAATGCGCGCAGGTGTCATTCAGCCCCATCTCCGGCTTATTGCCTGGGAGGTCACGGAACGGTGCAATCTGCACTGTGCCCACTGCCGCATGGCAGACGGGAATTGCGACAGCGATGAACTCAGCACGGACGAGTGCTTCCGCCTGATAGACCAGATTCTTGAAGCAGGCAGGCCCATCATAATATTAACAGGCGGTGAACCCCTCCTGCGCCAGGATATCGCCGGGATAGCCCGTTACGCCACCGGCAGGGGTTTGCGTGTGGTTATGGGCAGCAACGGCACATTGATCACACGAGAAACTGCGGCTATGCTCAGATCCATCCCGCTCTCACGCCTGAGTGTGAGCATCGACTTCCCTATACCTGAGCTGCAGGATAAATTCCGGGGCCAGCCCGGTGCCTTCGCCTCAGCCCTGGCAGGCATCGACAATGCTCGGCAGGAAAACATTGAGATCCAGATCAACAGCACCATCACCAGGCTGAATGTTGCCTACCTGCCGCAGCTATTGAGGCTATCGCTGGATATAGGCGCAGTAGCTTTTCACCCCTTTTTCCTTGTACCTACCGGACGAGGTAAGGGACTTGAAGATATTGAGCTCTCTCCGCAAGAGTATGAAGACACCCTCAACTGGATTTATGACAGACAGCAGGAACTGGGCAACCGCATATTTTTCAAACCAACCGATGCACCCCACTATATGCGCATCGTAAATCAGCGAAGAAATGACCTTCCCGCCTGTCACACACAAACGGCTGCTGCCGGAAATGGCCATAGTGCCAGTGGAATGACCCGCGGCTGTCTGGCCGGCACCGGTTTCTGTTTCATTTCTGCTACGGGCAAGATAAAAGGCTGCGGGTACCTGAATGNNCTCGCCAATCTCAAGGGGAAATGCGGCGCCTGTGAATACAAAGCGGTTTGTGGCGGTTGTCGTGCACGTGCCCTCGAAGCCACCGGCGACTATCTGGAAGCAGAGCCATACTGCATTTATGAGCCGGCTTCCCTGCGGAAGGTAAAATAGCCAGATGAATCATACACCTGTGGATGATATCGACAAAAAGCTAATCAACCTGCTGCAGGTTGATTTCCCTCTTACTCCCACGCCGTTTTCAGACATGGGTGGACGGCTTGGTTTGAGTGAAGCTGAGGTTATCAGCCGCATCCAAGGCTTAAAGGCCAGGGGCATTATCCGTCTGATCGGTCCTGTGGTCGAAGCCAGGAAGCTGGGCTATCAGACAACGCTGGTTGCCATGTGTGTGCCGGCAGGAAAACTCCAACAGGCCGAGACCATAATCCACACACACCCTTCCATCAGCCATGCCTATGAGAGGGAACACCGCTTCAATCTCTGGACCACGTTCGCTGCATCTGCGACAGCAAATATCAATGACCTCATCCATGAGCTGGCCGCCGAGGCAGGCAGCACTGAAACACTCATCCTGCCTGCGCTGCGGGTATTTAAAATCGGTGCCTACTTCGGCATGGGCAACGATGATGAAGACAGTGACGAGCCAGTTTTTGATCAGGCAATAAACGAACTTCCCAGTTTAATCTCATTGTCAGCCAGAGAAAAGCTGATATTGAATATTCTCCAGCAGGATCTGCCGCTGATCTCCCGACCTTTTACAGAGATGGCGGCGAGCACAGGCATGGATACAGACGACTTCCTGGGAATTTGCCGCTCCTTGTTGGTACGGGGCGTGCTCAGGCGTTACAGTGCTTCCATCAACCACCGCAACGCCGGTTACCGGGCCAATGCCATGATCTGCTGGCTGGTTCCTCCCAACGACATAGAAAGAGCGGGCAGCACCATGGCGAAGGTCAAGCAGGTCAGTCACTGCTACGAACGTAAGACATATCCTTCGTGGCCTTACAATCTTTATACCATGGTGCATGCAGGATCACGAAGAATCTGCCATGAGATAATCGATGATCTGTCCCGTAGGACCGGACTGGACGATCACCTCATCCTCTTCAGCACACGTGAGTTCAAAAAGACGCGCATCAAATACACTGTATGAAGATGAAAAATAACTTTATATCTTATTATCCTGTCTTTCTCGACCTCAACGGGAGGCGCTGTGTTGTGATCGGTGGAGGGAATGTAGCATTGCGCAAGGTAAAGCCCCTCCTTGATTCGGGCGCGCTGGTGGAAGTGATCAGCCCGCGCCTTTGCTCGGGTCTAAAACAGCTTGAAAATGATAAAAAAATCAATGTAATCGGCCGCAAATTCCAGCCGGGCGACCTGACGGGTGCATTTATCGCAATTGCAGCCACTGCAAACCTGCAGACCAATGCAGCCGTGGCTGCGGAAGGGCTGGAGAAATCTGTCATGGTCAACGTAGTAGACGATCCCGCCCGCTGTGATTTTATCCTTCCTTCATATTGCCGCAGGGGTGGCATCATACTGGCCGTTTCCACGTCGGGTATGAGTCCTGCACTGGCCCGTAAAATCATGTCACGCCTGGAAAAAGAGTTCGGCCCTGAATACGGCACACTGGCCGCCATCACGCAAAAGGTGAGGGCCAGACTGAAAAGGGAAAAGATTAAAATAAATAGCAGCCGCTGGCAGCAGGCATTGGACATCGACAGGCTGACCGGTCTTATCCGCAGCGGGCATACTAATGAAGCAGAAAAGCTGCTGTTCAACCAGCTTAGAAAAGAACAAATATGAAGCTCAGTGTAACAGG
>DFZI01000081.1:10546-13264 GCA_002383665.1 Dehalococcoidia bacterium UBA4060 | reverse complement strand
CGCACAGAGATCTATACTGTGGCAAACGATGCCTCCGATATCAAAGATGCCGGCCTGGCCTTTTTAAGAGCCCGCTCAATTTCACAGGAAGATGAATTACTCAATCGCATTTATCATTTCAAGGGAAAGAAGGGGGCTGAGCACCTTTTCCGTGTGACCAGCGGGTTGGAATCCATGGTAGTGGGAGAATTTGAGATACTCGGTCAGGTACGTGATGCACTGGAAACGGCTGAGAAGACAGGCATGGTCAATTTACCTTTAAGACTGCTCTTCAACAGTGCTATTGGCACGGGCAGACGCGTCAGGGCAGAGACCGGCATCAGCCGCAATGCACTTTCCGTCAGCTCAGTGGCTGTTGATTTCGCCTGCAGTATCCTGGGCAACCTCGCTGACTGCAGGATGCTGGTACTCGGCACCGGTCAGGCTGGCAAGCTTGTCGCCAGGATCGCCAGTGAGAGGGGTATAAAGGATATCACCATAGCCAGTCGCACCTGGGAACGTTCTTCTCTCCTGGCGGACACGCTGAACGGGAGACCGATCAGCATGGAAAACCTGCCTTCAGAGTTGCACAGGGCAGATATTGTTATCACCTGTGCGGGCGCCCCTCACTGGCTGCTGGACAGAGAAATTGTCCGGCAATCGAGACAGAATAAGTCCGGCTCCCCCCTTGTCATCATCGATATTGCCCTTCCCCGCAACGTAGAACCCGGGGTAGCATCGCTGCCTGACGTTTATCTATATAATATCGACGACCTTAATCGCGTTACCAACGAAAACCGTACGCAGCGTGAGTTAGAGATACGGCATGCTGAAGAGATAATCCACAGCGAGATAGAAGAGCTGGCTATTAGATGGCAGCAGTTCGAGGCCAGACCAACAGTTATTGTACTCATGTCCAGAGCCGATCAAATCCGACGCGATCAGCTCAGTCGAACACTCAAGAAACTCCCCCGACTTACGGATGACCAGGTGGCAAGCCTTGATGCCATGACCCGCTCCATAGTGACGAAAATACTCAAAGAGCCCGTCCAGTATCTCAAGGCCAGTGAAAACAGTGACCGGATAGAGCTGGTAAGGGATATTTTTAAACTCGATGGCGAGGACCACCCGTGAAAAGGCTCTTCATCGGCTCCCGCGGCAGCAGGCTGGCCTTGCTTCAGGCACAGGCAGTTATGGCTAAAATCAATGCTCTTGATAGTAAATATGACCTCGTCTTATGTAAAATTGCCACCTCTGGCGATAAGGACAAGCGTACGCAGCTTGTCAACCTGGGGACTGCCGCATTTGTGAAGGAACTGGAGGAGGCTCTGCTCGACGGGAGGATAGATATAGCAGTACATAGCCTCAAGGATATGCCCACCAGGCTGCCCGACGGACTGTGCCTGACTGCTGTGACTGAAAGGGCCGATCCCCGTGATACACTGACATCCAGAGCCTGCCTGGCAGACCTGCCAGACGGATCGACCATTGCTACAGGCAGCCTGCGCCGTGAAGTACAGCTTGCATCCTTCCGGCCCGGCCTCAGAACCTGTAATATCCGTGGCAATATCGAGACCAGGCTGCGCAAGGTCAACGACGGTCAGGCCGACGGCCTGATCATGGCAGCCGCCGCACTTATCCGGCTGGGATGGCAGGACAGGATCAGGGAATACCTGCCCCTCGAGCATTTCCTGCCGGCCGCAGGACAGGGTGCGATCGTTATCGAGGCCAGGGACGGCGACAGAGATATCATCCGTCTTACCTCCCGGCTGAACGATATCGAATCATGGCAGGCCGTGACTGCCGAGCGTGCCTTTTTGCACGCCCTAGGTGGAGGCTGCCGCGCACCCATTGCTGCCCTGGGAACCGTAAGCGGAGAAATACTGAAACTGGAGGGAATGGTAGCCGGGATAAGTAGCAAACGGGTTATGCGCAATAGCATTGTGGGCAGGGCATCAGAGGCAACTGAGACAGGAGAATTACTGGCTGCGCAGGTATTGGATATGGGTGCAGCAAGCTTGATTGCAGAGGCATCAGGAAAATGAAAAATGGGAAGGTCTACCTGGTGGGTGCAGGCCCGGGCGATCCCGGCCTGATCACGCAAAAGGGGATTGATTGCCTGGCACGTGCAGATGTGGTGGTCTATGACCATCTGCTGAATGATGTCCTGCTGGACAACGCCCGGACAGATGCGGAGAAAATCTACGTCGGCAAATCAGCAGCCACACATGCCATGGAGCAGGATGAGATCAACCGTCTGCTGATCAGGCAGGCCCGGGCAGGCAAGATCGTAGTCAGACTAAAGGGTGGCGATCCCTTCGTGCTCGGCCGCGGTGGTGAGGAAGCAGAGGCACTGGCCATGGCCAGGATTCCCTTCGAGATAGTCCCGGGCGTGACATCCGCCGTTGCCGTCCCGGCTTATGCCGGCATACCGGTCACACACCGGTCTCTGGCCTCATCCTTTGCAGTCATCACCGGCCACGAGGATCCTCACAAGGTCATCACCGGCATTAACTGGGAAAAGATCGCCACAGGTGCTGACACCCTGATCTTCCTCATGGGCATGAAGAACCTGCCGGATATCGTATCCAGACTGATCGAACACGGACGGCCGACGGAAACCCCCGTAGCTGTGATCTGTAACGGGACAGGCCCCGATCAGGTGACGGCCTCAGGTACTCTCTCTGACATTATGAAAAAAGTCAGACTGCTCAAGCTGAGTCCGCCTGCTGTGATAGT
>DFZI01000081.1:0-10479 GCA_002383665.1 Dehalococcoidia bacterium UBA4060 | reverse complement strand
CAGGCCTGGACGATGCCATACGGAATTTGAAAAGCTTCCACTGGGTCATTTTTACCAGTGTCAACGGCGTCGAAGCCTTCTTTAAACGGATGTCGGTACTGAACCTGGACAGCCGTGCCCTGCACGGCAGGAAGATCGGTGCCATCGGCCCCGCCACCTCCACCGCACTCCGTTCTCACGGCTTGACGGCTGACTATTGCCCACCAGTATACACTGGCGCGGGACTACTCAACGGTCTTAAAACCCTCAGGATAAAGGACAGACATTTCCTGCTGCCCCGTGCCGATATAGCCGATAGCGATCTCAGCGACGGCATCCGAAATCTGGGCGGTAGGGTTCATGAAGTAGCAGTCTACCACACCCTTCCTGACTATACCGCCGTCGATAAAGCAGTAGAGATGGTACAACAGGGGAAGATCGACATTATCACCTTCACAAGCTCTTCCACCGTCAGCAACTTTATGTCGGCACTGGGAAGACACAGGCTTCCACCTGGCCTCGTGATTGCCTGCATCGGGCCCAAGACGGCTGAGACCGCTTTGAAGGCGGGGTTAAAGGTCGACATTACGGCCAGGGAGCAGACCATACCCGGGCTGGTGGCAGCCCTCGAACAATATTTTAATAAGGAGGCATGATTATGGCCGGGTTTCCACAGGTGCGTTTACGCAGGCTTCGCACCAACGAGGCCATCCGATCGCTGGTGAGGGAAAACCACGTAAGTGTGAGCAATCTCATCTATCCCCTTTTCGTTGTGGAGGGTAAAAAGATCAAACAGGATATCTCCTCCATGCCCGGCATACACCGTTTCTCGCCCGACATGCTGGAGCCCGAGGTAAAGGAGATAGCCTCGCTCGGCATCCCCGCTGTCATCCTCTTCGGCATACCACAGCATAAGGATGACGTCGGCTCGCAGGCCTATACCGCTGATGGTGTTATACAGCAGGCCATTCGCATGATCAAGAAGGCTGTTCCTCAACTGCTGATCGTGACCGATGTCTGCCTGTGCGAGTACACCAGCCACGGGCACTGCGGTGTGATCAAAGGTGATTGCATACTCAACGACGGGACCCTTCCCATGCTGGCCAGAATGGCACTCTCACATGTTGAGGCTGGCGCAGATATTGTAGCCCCTTCCGACATGATGGACGGCAGGGTTAAGACAATACGCGAATATCTGGACAGCAACGGCTTCAGCAATATACCCATACTGGCCTACTCGGCCAAGTATGCATCCGGCTTTTACGGTCCGTTCCGGGAGGCAGCAGAATCTACACCGCAGTTCGGCGACCGCCGCTCCTACCAGATGGACTCACCCAATGCCCGTGAAGCCATGCGTGAAATCGAGCAGGATATCAACGAAGGCGCAGATATAATTATGGTCAAGCCCGCCCTGCCCTACCTGGATATCATCCGCATGGCACGTGACAGGTTCAATGTTCCCCTGGCCGCCTATAACGTCAGCGGTGAATATGCCATGCTCAAAGCCGCCGTCCAGAACGGTTGGCTGGATGAGAAACGCGTCGTCCTGGAAACTCTAACCTCGATTAAAAGGGCCGGCGCTGATATTATTATCACCTACTTTGCCAGGGAAGCGGCCAGATGGCTCTCATCAGCCTGAGAGATATCCATGAGGCAGACTGATAAATCGCAGCAACTCTTCGATCGTGCCAGACAATACCTGCCGGGTGGAGTCAACAGCCCGGTGAGGGCCTACAGGGCTGTCGGCGGCACACCACCATTCATTAGCCGGGGACAGGGCTCCAAGATATATGATGCCGACGGCAACCGTTATATAGATTACGTCTGCTCCTGGGGGCCTCTCATACACGGTCATGCCCACCCACAGATCATCGAAGCCATCATCCATGCCGCCCAAAATGGCACCAGCTTCGGCGCCCCCACCGAGCCAGAGGTAACATTGGCCGAGATGGTCAACAAGGCTATGCCATCGATTGAAATGGTTAGGTTTGTCAACTCAGGCACCGAGGCTGCCATGTCCGCCATACGTCTGGCGCGCGCCTTCACAGGACGTGACCATATCATCAAGTTCGCCGGCTGCTATCATGGTCACTCTGACGGACTACTGGCTAAAGCCGGCTCCGGCGTTGCCACTTTCGGCATCCCCAATTCCCCGGGCGTGCCGGCCGGGTACACTCAAGCTACCCATACACTTCCCTACAACGACCTCAAGGCCGTCGAGCAGGCTTTCCAGCTATATCCAGACATGATTGCCGCCATCATTATAGAGCCGGTCGCTGCCAACATGGGCGTAGTGTGTCCCGAGCCGGGTTTTCTTGAGGGACTGCGTAAAGTAACTACGGACAACGGCTCTTTGCTTATCTTTGACGAGGTCATCACCGGCTTCAGGCTGGCCTATGGGGGAGCACAGTCCGTCTTCAAGATCAGGCCTGATCTTACCTGTCTGGGCAAGATCATCGGCGGAGGATTGCCGGTCGGTGCCTACGGAGGTAGCCGGGAGATCATGCAGCATCTGGCTCCCGAAGGACCGGTTTACCAGGCAGGCACCTTGTCCGGTAATCCCCTGGCCATGGCAGCAGGCATTGCTGCTCTTCGCCTGCTGCAAGAGAGCGGCATTTACGAGCAGCTTGATCAACATTCAGCATTGCTTGAGCAGGGAATTTTAGCCTCGGCAGCCAGGCACGGTATAAAAATACAGATTGCGCGGGCAGCTTCACTGCTGACCATATTTTTCAATAAGATAGCGGTGACGGATTATAATTCGGCCCAAAGATCGGATACCGCACTTTTTGCCAGGTTCTTCAACCGTTTGCTTGAGGCAGGCATTTACTGGCCGCCCTCCCAGTTTGAGACTGCCTTTGTCTCCCTGGCACATACAGATGAAGATATCCTGCATACCATAGACGCCATGGACAGGGCATTCGCTTCACTTTAGTCTGCAGGCTACCCGGAACCAGACCGACCGATAGCCGGTCAAAACACGCATCAAGCTGCCTTCGGGCTGCAGCGCAACGACATGATGATGGCACCCGGCCCCACATGAACGCCGAGAGTGGTGCCCACCCGCATCACTTTGACCGGCTTAAGCTTATAGAAAGCCGAGACACGCCCGGCCAGGTCCCTGGCAGGCTTCTCATCCGTAGTCCAGGCAACCAGTATCTCCTGGATATCAGAATAGCCCTGTATGAACTTGACCACCTGGTCCAACCCTTTCTCATAGTTGCGCACCCTCCCGTAGGGAACGACCTCCCCGTCTTTAACGGTGATGATGGGCTTGACGTTTAAGACCGTGCCGACCAGGGCTGTCGCCTTGCCGATCCGTCCGCCTTTTTCCAGGAATTTGAGTGTATCCAGAAGGCAAAGGGCACGGACATTATCAATTGCTTCATTAGCTACACGAACCACCTCCTGCATACTCTTGCCCTGCTTGGCTGCTTCCGCTGCAGCGATCACGACATTGCCCAGGTCAACACTGACCGTTTTCGAATCGATGATCTCCACAGGGCAACCGCTTTTCAGCATGCCTTTTGCTTCCCTGGCTGAGTTGATAGTGCCGCTCATCTTGCTGCTGATATGTATGGAAACAATGCCATCGGCACCTGCACAGGCCTTCTCATAAGCACCAAGAAAGTCAACCGAGTTAGGCTGAATTGTGGCGGGATGAAAAGGGTCCTTCAGCAGTCGCTGAAAAAACTGCTCGGCGGTCATATCCACCCTTTCCCTGAAAACCTCTTCCCCGAATCTTACGGAAAGGGGAACCATAGTAATATCGAGCTCTTTTAAAATCTCATCCGAAAGGTCACAACTGCTATCTGTCACTATTTTTACCATCTCTACCTCGCATATTTTTTGTTTATTGCTATCGGAATGCCATCTCCGGCCAGAGACTGGCACATACATCCATCATCAGCTCATGCAAATTGTTCAGATTTTCCTGGCTCATATCCTGGGCAAACGAAATATATTTACCGATATACTCCTGATAGTTCTTGATCTGATCACGCACCCTGCGGTCAGCCACCAGGAGACCCAGCATAAAGCTGGCTATCGAGCTTATGCCCGGCCCGCTCGCAGGCACTTTCGATATTAAATCAACCATGTCCGCATTACCCGTTTCCTTTCTGGATTCCCGGAAGCTTATCATCAGAGCTGTAAGCACAAGAGCACAGCTTGCCATAGGTGAATGCATTTTATCGGACTGCCTGAGCAGAGCATTTACCAGTTCCATGCTATCTGCCCCACCTTTATTCTCCAGGCTGTTGATGATGCTTGCCCTCGTCTCCTTCCATTCACCGATCAAACTGTTATCTATATCGAACGGTATAAACTGCCTGATAGCACTGACGCTTGGCCGAAATACGATGCTGGCACGTCCCGGACCTGCGGCCTTCTTATCCGTTTTATATTGTGAGCTGACCATCCCCTTCTCTTCCAGCACCCTCAGCATGTCGTAGGCTGTGGAGCTGCTCAGCCCCAAACTCCGTGCAATTACGCTATAATGGACGGGCGTTTTGAGCTCATGATATATTTCTACCAGTCTGGACAGAAAGTTCTTCTGCCTGGCAGTCAATCTAATCTGATTTTTATCGATGTTTTCCGGTCCCATTTTTCCAAAGAAACCAAAATATTATAACCGATGTGTAGGGGGATAGCAAGGGCCGTTTTTCTTCTGTGTCGTAACTCCATGATAATGTCATATAGAAAACTCAATAGAAATGTCCTCTTTTCGAAAAAAGTGCTAAGGAAAAGGCAACTCTTAAGGAGGTACCTGAATGGAAGGATGATCATTAACTATGAGCAAGAAGGGTTACAGTGCACGAGCATTTGGATGGCTCTATTCACATGGCCTACAGAGATAGAGAGGTCATCTTCACAGAAATCGAGGAGTTACCTCAAAAGCCAACAATCTCTCATCAAAAACAAGAAATCCTTACACCAAGGAGGAAATACATTCCTCCCCCAACTCATCCCTGGCGAAGGTTTAACCTGCAATCTACACGGAGGAAAGAGCCAGCATTGACATGATCACCGTATGGCAGTATGACATATCCAATGAGTTGAACTATAGGACATTTCTAAAGAGTCTTAATATTTTCGAGTGAGGTAGCCGAACTCAGTTATCGTCTGGAGAGATTGTATGACGTTCTGAAGACAGGGAAGATAGGACTGAAAGACGTGACACCTTGCATTCAGCAATTTTAACTCTTTTCAAAAATTAATTTGCTCAACTATGGTTATTTATGCCGTTCATGTCCAGTTGCATACGTCAATCACATGAGATGCTTATTTCCAGTTCAACCCAAATTAGCAATAAACATCATCACCAGTCTCATCTTATATTGAAAAGACTATGGGTTTTCTGGTTCTCCACCCAGTATACGGATTGCTTCCTGCAGTTCAACATCCTCGCCCTCCACAACTCGAAGAGCATTTTCCTCTGTCATAGGTACGCGTATCGAAGGACTGACACCGCCGACATCGTTTCTGCTATCCAGTTGAATAGTTTTTTTGCTCGTCTAACGATTGTCCCGTAGGCCAGTACACCGTGATTCCTCCCGGCATTTTGGCCCCTGGCCCAACCCCAACAAGGCCGAAGGAGCCGTTGGTTCCCCAAAAGCCCAGTGTTTCCCCAGTCGGTAGATTTTTGATTTTGAGAGCGATCCCCTCGCCGGAGCTAACACATTTGTGGTTAATCAAAGCAATTATGTGTCCGGTAAACTGCTCATGCGCAGGTTTGATATACAAGCCGATCTCTCCTGTCTGATTGTCAATGGGACCCAATATCCATTTATTCGTATCCGGGTCATACGCATTTTGGTATTCGTAAAAGCTTCTGGTTGAATAAAATGAGCCGAAAATTTCAGCGGCCATCTCATCAAGTCCACCCATATTGTTACGTATGTCCAGGATCATTCCTATACAGCCCTGCTCGTTTGCTTGCTTGACCGCCTGGCGGACCAATTCCACGGTTGATGGAGCTGTTCCGGTACCCTGCAGGTCGGCATCCATCTCAGCCCAGAGCCTGAGATAATAGATGTTTCCCTGCAGAATTTGTGTCTCCACCACCGATTTTGGAGCAGGGGAAGAGTCATCCTTCCCCAGATATAGGTTGCGCAGCTTATCAGACAGGACGGAATTAGGGTAAGATTTTTTCAGAGATAAGCCATCGTCGTCGTATGCTATCAGGGTAAGGTCAGAAACTACCGTAGAGCCCTTTCCTCTCCATGCTATTTTCACCTGGTTTCCGATAGGTGCACGTGTCAAATACTGGAGCTTTTTAATCTGCCTGCCTTCATCGGTTGCCGAAGGCCCGGCAAGAGCGGTGGAAACCTCTTCCACAGCCACCCTGCTCGGTTTGCTCTTCCATTCGGTCAGCGCTGCTCCCGGCCGAAGGCCCGCTGACCAGGCCGAGCTCGCCTCATCCACCCATGTGACGATGGTTCTGCCATCCTCCACCTCCTCCACGGAGAAGCCGAAGCCCCCACCTATGTACTTGTTGTCGATTTCATCGATGTTGTCCGCTCGTACATGACCGTCGAGTATTTCATTCAAAAAGGCATGGAGCGCCAAATAATATGAATCAAAACAATTCTCCGCCTGTGCCTTTTCTATCATCGGTCGATACTGCCCCTAAAGCCTCTCCCAGTCGATGCCTTTCCACTCGGTAAACGCATACTGCTCAGCTATCTCCTGATACAGTTTATCAAAGGCTTGCGTCCAGGAAAGCCCCTGGAAGTCGTTTTGTGCTGTCTGCGGCCAGAGAAAAAACCACAATGCCAGTTATGCCAAGATCGCCACAAACAGCACGCAAATCCACATTATTTTTCTTTTCATAGTCACCTGCTCCACGCTCAGATTCCACAGACTTTAATCCGCCAATTCGATCTGAGTCTTTAGTAAGCGAGCAATCAGGACTCAAATCAAACTTTTTGCAGCTTGGCCTAATTGTAAAACCGCGTGAGTTGCTTCGAAAATTTGAGCAACCATTGCCCAAACGTTGAGAATTATATCAGGCAGAGATAGGACTCACAACACAAAGTTCGAGTCCAATGGTGGGCCATTCTGGGCAGCTCCCGAACTCCTGTTTGAGAGCAATAAGCTTATTCCGGCGCTTCAGCAACTGCTCGTAGGGGGAAAATGACAGAACAAGCTGTTGTTTTTCAGATCAACGTGATGTTACTCTGACCAATGTTTTTCAGTTTCTTTTTTCATAAACAATTTTAATGATGAATATTTCCCACTTTATGATTTGACGTTATGACGCTACTATGTTATAGTGTTAATGTTTCAGGAGGTATTATTATGACTGATCCGAACAAACGCACAACTATATATTTGGAACCGAATTTGCATAAAGCACTTCGTTTAAAAGCAGTGGCTATCTCGCGATCAGTATCAGAGATCGTCAATAACGCGGTAAGACTGATGCTTTCGGAGGATGCTGAGGATATTTCAGCCTTTGAAGAAAGAGGTAGAGAACCTTTGATTAGCTACGAGGAAATGCTTCGAAGGCTAAAACAAGATGGCATTATATAAAATCTATTTCAAAGCATCGGTTGAAAAAGATTTTAAAAAGATACCTAAAAAAGATACGAAGAAAATTCTCCAACGTATAGATTCGCTAACAAATGAGCCACGTCCTAACAATTGTGAAAAATTATCTGATCAGGAAATATATCGTGTTCGCCAAGGCAGATACCGCATCATATATTCAATCCAGGATGACGAACTCACGGTCTGGGTAGTGAAAATTGGTCACCGCAGAGATATTTACCGCTAAATCCCAAAATTTAATCGAGTTGGTGGGCGGTAATGGACTTGAACCAATGACCTCTGCGATGTCAACGCAGCGCTCTAACCACTGAGCTAACCGCCCGTCCAGCATGCCATTTTACCAATGCACATACCCGCCGTCAAACGGGCCTGAGTTAATGAAATACATGGCGGTGTTAAAGAAAGCAGGAAATCAGCCCTTGGTAGAGATCCTGGCATTGCCCGACAGCGATACGTTAATATTACTGCCGCATTTGGGGCAAGTGATCTCGATAGTGATTACCGGTTTGCGCATGACACGTTCGATGAGAGTCGAAACCATGGTATCGAGCTGATCGATGCGCTTGTACATCATCTCGAGCCGTTTTTCCATCTGTGCAATCTTGTCCAGCTGTTTTTCAGCTTCTTCGTACCTTTTGTCGACTTCTTTTTTCTCGGTCATATCACTTGTCCGTCATTAAACTAATAAGGAGGAGAAATAGGCTATCTCTCCTCCTTAATTATACACTCAGCACGGGTCTACAGGCTCTTATCCTGCACACCCATTGAATTAAGCTGTTCCCGGTCCTCCTTGATCTGCGCATCCAGCATACCGATCATCTTGGATTCCAACCACTTCTTATACGCTTCTTTAGCCTGGGGGGAATTCCTTACGGCAATCATGGCTCTTTTCCACTCTTCAACAAAGAGCTGCTCAAGCCTTTCATCCCTTAGCGGGAACTCTTCATCCATCAGAGCCTCAGCCCTTTCGATAATCCTGTTCATGACCGCCCTCCTGAGGCGATCTATCGATAGCAATTCCTGATCTTCATAAGGTCTGCCGGCATACTGATCATTTGCCATAAATTCACCCCCATTCACTCTTTCATTGACTTTATAATATGCTGCCATTATGACAATGTCAAGCATCAGACCCGATATGAATCAAACTCCAATCTACCTTTTTGTCAGACAGGCTTTTTAACCGGGTTGGCTTTGACAACGTGTAAGGCTGGTATTACAATAACCCAATCGTATCGCGGGAGTAACTCAGCGGAAGAGTTCCTGCCCTCCAAGCAGGGTGTCGCGGGTTCGAATCCCGTCTCCCGCTCCATTGTATAAATAAATATAGCCACTTTGATTGCTGAAGGCCTTTTGCCTGCCGCAAGATTTTGTTATAACCTCTTATTAATAACAATCATGAGTAAAACTAAAAATACATCTGTGTCTATAGGCGGAGCCATAGTTCTGATCATTTTTATCGCCATGGTGCTCATAATCATCCTGACCTTCTTGGATTCCGGCCCTTTTCCAGCTTTGAAATCCGACATGCGTAAGTGGGCTCAGGATGCCGGTGATATGATCCAGCAGCCCTTCTCAGGTAATCAGTCAACTGTAGCTTCAGATACATTGCCTGCTATCGAGACATCTGCAACACCGGTAATAGAAAAACAGACGGTCAGCAACTGGGAATACACCCTGAAACAATACCAGTGGAGCAGAGACACGGTGTCAATTCAACTGAACATTCGTAACCTGGGAGGCACGACGCTTCCTTTCGGCTTCAGCTATGTGATCAGCGATGAGAAATTTACTACGATCTACAGGCTCTGTCTGCAGGATAGCAGCAAGCAGGTATTCTGGGATCTCAGCATGAATGGAAGCGGTGAAGGTTTCTATAACCAGTATTTCACAGCCGGCGAGATAAAAGCAGGCACACTCCAGTTCAGAGTTTCACCCAACTCTGAGAAGGTATACCTGTGTCTGGCCAACGGCGATAATGTTGCCACCAAACTGTTCTACCTGGGAACGCCGATACAGCAGAGATAGGTTATCTGACGATTCCGGCAGCAGTTTCCACACCTTTCTGATACAGCTTCTGCTCAGCCAGTGATTCAAAGTATATCATCAGCCTCTGCGATTGCAATGAGCCCTCGGCATGCACAGCTACGACCTCGTTCTCTACGGTCATCATCCTGCGCATAAGCTGTAACATGCGCATTCTGGCCTCCGCAGAGATGCCATCCCTGCCGCCCAGGTATTTCCTGATATATTCGCCTGTCTCCGGGTTGGTAAAATCCTTAAAGGTTGGTGCTGTGACCAGCAGGCCGCCGGCGATATCCTGTACCAGCTTCATGCATTGGTGAAAATTGGAGGCAAAATGGTATTTAGCCATGTTGGTCAACACCGGATTAGGAATAGGTATGCCTCCGTGAGTAGCAAAGTCAATACAGGATGCTCGGGCCAGCGACTTCAGGGTATTTACATAGATAACAAGGTCGGTTATCTGCTCTTTGACATGCGGGACATCTCTGATGCCGTTATATTCTGCCATAGCCACGGCGGCTCCCAGCATGGCCTCAACCGATGGAATCCTGTAGCTGGCTGCCGTATGCCTGTGAAGACAAGCGAAGTTATATACCAGAGGCATAGCAGATTTCCACTCCCCACAAAGGAAAACCCTGTCCCATGGCACAAACACATCATCAAAAATAATCAGCGAATCGGTATGGTTCCTCACAGGGATGTCTACAGGAAATTCTGACTTGCTACGGTGACTGGTGATGGGATGGCACACCTGTACCACGCCCTTTGTACTGGCAGGTATGGCGAAGGCTACCGAGTAGTCCCGGTCTTCTTCTCCCATGGCACGGCAGGGTATAACCAGTATCTCGTTGCAGTAGGCGGCAGCGGTGATATGGGCCTTCGCACCCCTGACCACAATTCCTCTGTCATTTTTTTCAACCA
>DFZI01000070.1:11192-15200 GCA_002383665.1 Dehalococcoidia bacterium UBA4060 | reverse complement strand
CATGCTACCGCAGGCTATATTTTTTACTGCCAATGTGGGGGATTCCATTCTCGAGGTACTGCTGGTCACTACAGCGGGCGTGGTTTTCTTTAATTGGATGAGGATCAAAGAGAATGATGATAGGCGCTATAAAAAAGCGGTTACCGCGCTGGAGAACACACAGGAGCAACTGCAATCAAGGATAAGAGAAGCCCGGGCTAATGCCCGGAGGTTGGCTACACTCAACACTATATCTAATGCACTGAGCCAGTATCTTGATCCTGCTAAAGTAATCGAAACGGCCGTTGAGATGGTAGGCGAGGTGATGGAAGTTGAAGTCATACTTGTCTATTCCATCGAGCCGGAAGCTGGCGAGCTTGTTCTTATTGCCTATGAGGGTATCTCCAATGATTCTGCCCGGGAGATGGACCATGTCAAGTTGGGTGAAGGCTTCAATGGGAAAGTTGCTGTCACCGGTGAGGTTATGCTGGTTCCGGATATTTCCACGGATGTGCGACTGACCAGGCCTGCTGCCATCAAGAACAAAATGCACCCTGCGCTGATCGTCCCCATGAAATCCAAGGGAGAGGTCATTGGAACATTATGTGTGAGCATGAGGCGGCCACGCACCTTTTTACCAGATGAGATAGATTTGCTGAGCACTATAGCGGGTCAGATTGCTTTGGCCTTGACCAACGCCAGGTTATATGAGGAAGCACGTCAGGTCGCCGACCAGCTATACAGGTCCGCCAGGGATTATAGGAATCTGTTTGAGAATGCCCATGATGCCATCTGGTTTCATGATCTCGATGGTAAGATACTGGCGGCCAACCGTGCTTCGCAAGATTTAACGGGCTATCCCATAGAAGAGTTCTTGGGGCGGAATGTCAGGGAATTTATGAATGAAGAAATGCTGGTCCTGGCCAGAGAAGTCAGGCGCAAGCTGCTCAGTGGTGAACCATTTACCCAGCCTTATGAGCAGCATACTATAACCAAGGATAATGTCAGAAAGACATGTATGATTACATCCAGTGTGATGATGGTGGATGATAAACCTGTCGGTTTTCAGCACATTGCTCGTGATGTGACTGAGGAGCGTCGCATGCAAAATAACCTGCGCTATTATCTCAGTCAGATCACGCAAGCGCAGGAGGAGGAGAGAAAAAGGATTGCCCGTGAGCTACATGACGATACAGCCCAGGCCCTTTTTGCCATATCACGTCAGATGGACAACTTCATCAGGGATAATCCCCAGCTTTCTCCCCAGCAAGCGGCTGCACTCAATGATATACGCCAGAGATTGGGAGTGGCGTTGCAAGGGATAAGACGCTTCAGCCAGGATCTGCGGCCTTCTATTATAGATGACCTCGGCTTGCTTCCTGCTATTAAATGGTTGATCAAACAGAAGTCAGAGGATACTGGAATGGAGATTTCATTGAACGTTGTGGGTAAAGAGCAGCGTCTGCTTCCCGAAATTGAATTAACTCTCTTTCGTATCACCCAGGAGGCGTTGAATAATGTCGTGAAGCATGCTATGGCTTCAAAGGCCACAGTTAGCCTGGACTTCATGCCAGAACAGGTGTCCGTGACTATCTCTGACAATGGTAAAGGTTTCCAGCTTCCTGAGACCGTTGGTGACCTGTCACATGCTGGGAAATTGGGACTCGTTGGAATGCAAGAAAGAGTATCCCTGCTTAATGGCAGCCTTTCTATCAAGTCTGAGGTAGGGAAAGGTACCTCTGTTACTGCCAGCGTGTCGATGAAAATATAAGTTTCCTATCAGAATTAGAGTTTGTCGAGATAATCAGATACCTCATTCTGTCGAAGCACCCGCGTTGATTTATCATTCAAAATATTGATATCTGCTTCAGGTAGATTATTCAATACAAGGGCAATGGGCAGGCTGTTATCAACTTTCCTTATTTTAGACAATTCTTCGAGGTCATCCTTGGTGGGAAAATAAACAAGTACCGCTTTAGGTTCACTGATTAAAAAAGTGTGCATAAGGTCCTCGGCGTTTTCAGTGGTAAATATCTTATACCCCTTGCTTTCAAGGCCGGCAATTACTCCCCGCTGGTATTCGCTATCCTTGCTAAAAATCAGCAGTGTCCTCAGGAGCACGTTCATACGGGCAATGATATGGTCGAGCTTGGGCTCACCCTCAGAGCTGAATTTTTTTATATAAGGTATGCCATAGTACATTATCTCGACCAATTTATCTGTTTCCTTGAGGGGCGATATGCCCATGGCAACAATAGGCTTTGATTTGTTGACACATGCTTGCAGGATCTCCTCAATGCCGCCAGGTAAATCGACATCGATGATACAGGCGTCAATATCCGACTGTGTTATTTGTTTAAGTGCACTCTCTCTCGATTCGGCCGGATACAGGGAGTAATCCGAGTCGAGCAGCGCACGCCCCAGCATGCTCATGAAGCTTGCATTGTTATCGGCGATCAGTATCTTAAAACTCATTTGATTAAGCTTAAACCCTGATTAAAAATGATTCAAACGCCTTTTGCTGGGAATCACAAGAAATTATGATACATATTGTATATTTATTAAGATGATTTCTTCAAGAATTAAATTTATCCGATAAGCATATGGCGGAGATGAACAACTTGCAATNNAGTATTTTATTTAACTGTGAGAGGGATCGTAAATATTTAAAAAGGGGGGTGATCCGTCCATCTTGGAAATTTTACTTGGGTAGGTTCTGTTGAAGTTACTTAAAATTATCAAGGAGTAGATTTATATGCACAGGATCAAGACAATTCTTTTAGTTGTGACTATGATGCTAACATTGGCAATGGTGGCAATGGCATGTGGCCCTGTTGCTCCGGCAGCGACGACGGAGAAGCCCGCAACAACGGAGAAACCTGCAACTACAACCCCGCCGGCCACAACTCCGCCAGCTACAACGCCACCAGCTACAACACCACCAACACCTCCGCCTACACCACCTGGGATGACAGAGACCGGCGCAGCCCAATAATCATTTGTTGCCGAAACCTATACCAATGAATCGCCGGCTTTCACTTTATTGTATCCCAACAACTGGACTAAAATAGATGTAAGTGGTAATACCGTATTTGGAGCAGCATCCGATGCCACGCCGACGGCCGATGGATTCAAAATCGGTGTGTATCCGACTGGTGATATCGTTGCGACAATTCAGGCTGCTTGCGATGCAGACCCTGCTTTAAAACAGTATAACGTGACTTCTAAAGTCGAAAGTCAACAGGAGGTAACACTTCCAGACGGCAAGACCAAGGTTACCGAGGTGATCCTTTCCGCCAGGGTCGTTATCTATGATGTTCACCTGTATGCTGTCGGGACAACTGCTGGTGATAAGAATGTTGTCGTGGTTGCATATACTTTATCAAGCGCTGATGCTCAGAAAAAACTTGTCAAGGAAATCGCCCAGACCCTATCTATAAAGTAAATATCTGGACAGCAAAAAATAGCCCTGCTCACGCAGGGCTATTTTTTTGAATAGATATGCATTGTGATAAAATGCAGGCATCAATGAATTGTTAGCCTTGCTGAGGAGGCTGTTATGGATGAACAGACAGTAGATGCCATGCTGGGAAATATCAGGCAGGTCTACCCGGATAAATTCGCACCGGAGGAGCAGATTTTCCGGAACATTCATCCCGGCAGCAGGATATTTATTGGGACTGCCTGTGCTGAGCCTGAACACCTGGTAAGTGCACTTGTCAATTATGTTGAGTCGAATCCCAAGGCGTTTTTTGATGCCGAGGTATTGCAGGTGTGGACTCTGGGTGTAGCCGCCTATACCCAGGAGAAATTCAAGTCCAATTTCAGACATAATTCATTTTTTATCGGGGATAACACACGCTCAGCCGTGAATGAAGGCATGGCTGACTATACACCAATATTCCTCTCTCAGGTACCGGGGCTGATCCGCCGCGGCATTGTGCCTGTGGATGTGGCACTGGTGCAGACATCGATGCCCGACCGCCAGGGGTATGTAAGCTTGGGCATAAGTGTTGATATTGTTAAGGA
>DFZI01000070.1:0-11066 GCA_002383665.1 Dehalococcoidia bacterium UBA4060 | reverse complement strand
GTCAGGAACCTCAAGAGCAAAAAACACCTCGGAGTGCATACGGAGTTACTCTCAGATGGCATTGTTGAGTTGATAAAAATGGGGGTAGTCGATAATTCCAGGAAAAGTATTAACCGGGGCAAAACTGTAGCCACCTTTTGCATGGGGAAAAAGTCGACTTATAGTTACCTGGACGATAATCCTTCCTTTGATTTCAGAACAATTGAATATACCAATGATCCCATTGTAATTGCGCAGCATGAGAACATGGTAGCTATCAATAGTGCTCTGGAGATCGACCTGACGGGGCAGGCTACTGCCGAATCGATCGGCAAGATGTTTTATAGCGGCGTGGGAGGCCAGGCCGATTTTATGAGGGGCGCTATCCAGGCACGCAATGGTAAAACTATTCTTACGATCCAATCAACAGCCCGTGGTGAATCTGTATCGAGGATAGTGCCCTTTCTAAGTGAGGGTTGTGGTGTCACCATGATACGCGGTGATATCCAGTATGTCGTATCAGAATATGGCATTGCATATTTGCATGGTAAAAACATCCGCGAAAGGGCCATGGAACTTATTGCCATTGCTCACCCCAAGTTTCGTCCCTGGCTGATTGAGGAGGCAAAAAAACTTAACTTGATCTATAAAGACCAAGCGTTTATGCCAGGTAATAAAGGAGAATACCCCGAAGAGCTGGAGACAAATAGAACAACCAAAACAGGGATGCAGATTACATTAAGACCGGTCAAGATCAGCGATGAGACACCGATCAAGGACTTTTTCTATTCATTGTCTGACCAGAGCCTTTACCGCCGGTTTATTTCAACACGGCGTGATATGCCTCATGAGAGGTTGCAGGAATTTGTGGTGATTGATTACTCTCAGGAAATGGTAATACTGGCCACTACCGGCAGCGAAGGCCAAGAAAAGGTTGTCGGCATTGGTCAGTACGGGATCGGTCAGGATGTGCATAGTGCTGAGGTGGCCTTTGCTGTGAGGGACTCTGATCAAAACCGTGGCATTGGCACAGAGCTTTTGAACTACTTGATTTATCTGGGTAAAAGGAAGGGTTTACTGGCGTTTACGGCCGAGGTACTCTATGAAAACAGGCCAATGCTGGCGGTCTTTGATAAAGAAGGGTTCAAGATCGTAAGTAGTGGTGGTGGGGTATATTATCTTAAACTTAATCTGTAGAATATAAATTAAGGGGGCGAACAATATGGAAATATCCTGGTGGCGGGACCTGGTTATCATTATATCGGGGGCGGTGGGTACGGTGATTCTTGTGATTATTACAATCATCGTATGGCTTTTATATAAAAGGGTTAACAGGCTCGTGGACTCTGCTGATTCTATCATCGCCCGGACAAGTGATCTGATCGATTTTGCCGAGGAAGAGGTCCTACAGCCTGCGGCGCAGTTCGAAAGCTTTATACAGGGCATAATACGTGGTGCCAGATTTATCTCTGACCTGTTCAGGAAAAAGGCGGATAAGAAAAGTGAGTAAAGACTCTGGCATGGGATTTTTTTCAGGATTAGTAATAGGTGCTATCATCGGTCTTGCGGTGGGTTTCCTCTATGCTCCACAGCCCGGCACTGAGACCATGCGGGTCGTCAAAGACAAATTTTCAAATGCACGGGAGAATGTCTCACAGGCGGCCGGCCGCATCAGAGGAAGAGTACAGAAACGTATGGAAGAAGAAGCAAAGGATGCGGAATAATTGTATAAGGTGTATGTAGCTATGAGTAGGCGTTTCTTGTGTGGGGATGTTGTCATGCATGCCATTATTATAGGTAAAAATTGAGTTATTGTTTTTATACAGGATGATATGCCTCAGAAAGGTGTTTTCTCGCTCAACGCAGAAATTCAATCCAGTGAAAAATCCTTTTCGTTGATCAGTCGTACACAGGCATTGACAGCATCAGTATCGTATGTGACTCCGCTGTTTTTTATAACCTCGTCCAAAGCTGCATCAATGCCCAGCGCAGAGCGGTAGGGTCGGTGTGAGGCCATGGCTTCTACAACATCAGCTACAGCCAGTATCCTGGCTTCAAGGCAGATATTGTTGCCATCCAATCCCTGTGGATAGCCGGTACCGTCCAAACGCTCATGATGTTGTGAAATAATGTCACAGATAGGCCAGGGGAAATTAATGGGCTTGAGTATGTCGCGGCCTATCTCGGGATGGCGCTTGATGATGGCGAACTCGGCCGAGGTGAGCCTGCCTGGTTTGCTGAGTATCTCCGCTGGTATGCTGAGCTTGCCGATATCATGCAATGTACCGGCAACGCGGATTGATTCACAAATATTGATATCAAGTTGCATTTCACCGGCGATGGCATGAGATAGTCGGCTGACATGACGCTCGTGGCTGGCCGTGTAGGGGTCTCTGATCTCGCTCAGCATGGCAATGGTGTCGATAAAACCGTCCAGTGTATGTTGCAGCTTCTCATTGCTTCGCTTCAATTCGTCTCGCGCTTCTTTGTGTGTTGTGATGTCATGTGCCGTATTGAGTACATATTTTTTATTGCCGATATTAATAATCTGGCAGGTCACTTCCATGACGTAACTGGAGCCATCCTTGCGCAGGCCGGGCGCCTCAAAGGTGGTCATACCAGTTTCCATCAGTTCTTTATAATGCGCCGTAGCAGATCGCAAGTACTCTTGAGTCTTAAGCCGGTTGGCATTTGGTCCCAGCAGATCATCTCTGGTGTACCCGGTCAGATCAGTGCAGGCATTATTTATATAAACAAATTTGCCTGACATGTCATTCAGGAAGATGGCGTTGGAGTTGAGGTCGAGCATGTGGCTCTTTAGTTGCAGTTCATCATTGAGGTGGGATTTAGTGCCTTGAGGAAGGGTGGGATCTGTGCTCTGGTCTGATCCTGGCATAAGAGGCTCAATCAGGAAAGGATTGCCGCATTCCAGATCTATTGTGTTAATTTGGTGTGATCTGTTTCTGTTTTTCATATAAAATCTGTGAGATGCCTGACAATATTATATTTCAGTTATATCAGAGCGTCTGCCACCGGTTGGCTCATTTTCCATAGACTACAGGTTTAAAATAAAAAAGCGGCTGACTTCTAGGCCAGCCGCTCGCATACTGTGGTTGTTCAGTTTTTTTATCTGATCTTTGTGATCCAGCCGAATGTGTCGGGCTTCTCGCCGTACTGAATGCCTGTAATCTCGTCAAAGAGCTTGAGCGCAAGGTCACCGGCTCGGCCTTTGTTGATCGTGATTATCTTTTCCTTATGCTGAATTTGTCCGATGGGGGAGATAACGGCGGCCGTGCCGGTACCGAAGGCTTCATCAAGTGCCCCTATATCGGATGCTTTGATTATTTCATCTATGGGTATCCTGCGCTCGTGAACGCGTATGCCCCAATCGTTAGCAATACGGATGACAGAGTCCCTGGTTACGCCTGCCAGAATGGTTCCACTCAAATTTGGTGTGACCAGTTCGTGATTGATGACGAAACAGACGTTCATGGTGCCGACCTCTTCTACATAGGTGCGGTGGACGCCATCCAACCACAGCACCTGCGTAAAGCCTTTTTTCTCTGCCTGGTAAGCGGCATAGAGGCTGGCGGCATAGTTACCGGCCGTCTTGACTGCACCGGTGCCGCCCTCAACCGAACGGGCATGTTCCACAGCCGTGATCAGTTTGACTGGTTTGAAGCCCTCTTTATAGTAAGCGCCTACCGGTGAGAGTATGATCATGAATTCGTAGTTGTGTGCTACGTGGACGCCCAAGCTCATGTCAGTGGCGTAGGCGAAGGGGCGAATATAAAGGGATGTGCCTTTTTGTTTGGGTATCCACGCCTTTTCAATTTTAAGTAGCTCAATCAGACCATCGTGGAAGACCTCCTCATCAATCTCCGGTATGCACAAGCGTTCACAGGACCGGTTGAAGCGCTTTATATGATCATTCATTCTGAATACGTTGATGGCACCATCTTTGGCGATGAATGCCTTGAGCCCTTCGAAGACCGTCTGGCCGTAGTGCAGAGTGGAGAGAGCGGGGTACATCCTAATCGGGCCGTAAGGCACAATACGAGGCTTGCGCCATTTGCCGTTGCTATATTTCATCCTGAGCATATGGTCAGTCAACACCTGACCAAAGACC
The DNA here is from genome assembly GCA_002383665.1 of Dehalococcoidia bacterium UBA4060. Lineage (GTDB taxonomy): Bacteria > Chloroflexota > Dehalococcoidia > GIF9 > UBA5629 > UBA6808. The sequence goes on along the minus strand of DFZI01000070.1, from coordinate 6,958 downwards.
AGGTTATCAAAATCAACCTTATGGATTCTACTGGCCTTTGCCTTTTTGACTTCGATATTCATTTTCCCATCCTGTAAATTTATTTGTTTACTGGGGAAGAGGGGACTCGAACCCCTACGCCTTGCGGCACATGATCCTAAGTCATGCTCGTCTGCCAGTTCCGACACTCCCCCTCAATAGCTATACAAATATAATACTTTTTGGGGGAATTGTTAATTACATAAAAAAGAGGAATAATAACCTTTTATCTTAATATTGAGGATAGTTGCGGATCAGAAGAAAGTCTGGTGAGCCGCCACGGGCTCGAACCGTGAACCGGTTGATTAAGAGTCAACTGCTCTACCTGTTGAGCTAGCGGCCCAGGACGCATTATGTTAGCATCAAGATCAGATACACGTCAAATTAATTTCGGCTGTCTGCTCTGATAGAATACCTTTATAATATAAGTGTAGAAAAATGGCTGGACGTTTTGAAGTTATAAGCCATACGGCTGATATAGGCATCGTGGTATATGGGAGCTGCCTGGATGAACTTATGACCAGTGCGGCTGAGGGCATGATCGACCTGATAACAGACAGGAGCCGTATCGGCAGCAGCATTGTAAAAAGGATCGAGCTGGAAGCTGGCGATGGGGAGATCCTGCTGGTGAAATGGCTCAATGAGCTGCTGTTTTTGTTCGAGGTCGAGCGGTTGCTTTTTACCAGTTTCGATATAACTATTGTGGGGGGTAATAGGATGATGGCTAAATGCTGTGGTGAGGAGTTTGATCCAACCAGACATCATATCAAACGCGAGATCAAGGCAGCTACTTACCATAATCTTAACATTGTGAAAGAGAGTGGCGGTTATTCGGCAAGGATTATTTTTGATATTTGAGGTGTGGTTCGTATGAGTCTCTGGCAGGGTAAAATTCGCAGGATTGATGACTACAGGTGGGAGATTCCAGTGGATTATAAAAACGGCATGAAGGTTCCAGGGCTGGTCTATGCCGATAACAGGATGCTTGATGTAGCCCGGGAAGAGCAATCCCTGGAGCAGGTAGCCAATGTGGCCTTCCTTCCCGGGATAGTGGGGAGAAGCATGGCCATGCCCGATATCCATCTGGGATATGGGTTCCCCATTGGTGGTGTGGCGGCAACCAGAGTGAGAGATGGTGTGGTCTCGCCAGGAGGCGTAGGCTATGACATCAACTGTGGTGTGAGGCTTCTGCGCTCAACTCTTGAGGAAGAGGAGGTAAGACCAAAGATAAAAGAGTTGATTGATGACCTGTTCAGAAATATTCCTTCGGGTATAGGCTCGGAAGGTAAGATCAAGATAACTGTCAAGGAAATTGATGAAGTCCTTAGTCAGGGGGCTGGTTGGGCAGTCCACCATGGCTACGGTAGCCAAGACGACCTGGATGTTACGGAGGAAAATGGCTGCATGAAAACGGCCGATCCGGATAAAGTAAGCGAACGGGCTAAAAAGCGTGGTGCCCCACAGCTTGGTACATTAGGCTCGGGCAACCATTTTCTGGAGGTCCAGGTGGTAAGGGAGATCTACGATGAGAAGGCTGCGAAAGTCATGGGCATTACACACGTTGGGCAGGTGCTGGTTCTCATACATACAGGCTCCCGTGGTTTGGGGTATCAGATATGTGATGATTCCCTGCGTACAATGGCTGACTCGGTGCATAGATATGGAATAGTCTTGCCGGACAGACAACTGGCCTGCGCACCGGTGGAGTCGGAGGAGGGAAAGGACTACTTAGCTGCCATGGCCTGCGCAGCAAACTATGCCTGGGCTAATAGGCTATGCATCACGCATTGGGCGAGAGAATCTTTTGTAAGGATATTAGGCAAAAAGCTGGATATGATTAGCCTTCAGCAGGTATATGATGTTGCACATAACATTGCCAAAATTGAGGACCACTTAGTGGAAGGTAAAAACGAGAAGTTGTGTGTACATCGTAAAGGCGCTACACGTGCCTTCCCGGCTGGCAAGAAGGGCGTGCCCGAGCGCTATCAGGATATTGGCCAGCCGGTATTGATACCCGGCGATATGGGGCGGTGCTCATTTATTGCACTGGGCACGGAGCGAGCGATGGAAGAAACCTTTGGTTCTACCTGCCATGGGGCGGGAAGGGTGTTGAGCAGAGGAGCAGCCAGGCGTGAGTTACGTGGCCGTGATATCGCTGCCGGACTGGCTGCCCGAGGCATTTATATCAAGGCCGAAAGCATGGGATCACTGGCTGAGGAAGCATCGAATGCTTATAAGGATATCAGCGATGTAGTCAGGATAACCAATGAAGCCGGTATCTCACGAAGGGTGGCTATGGCAGAGCCCATCGGTGTGATCAAGGGCTGAATACATAAATTGCATAAATTAGGCGATAACTGATTTGTGTCGAATTGGCTTTTCGTGTAGAGTAAGCCATAAATTTTAATAAAAAAGGAGTAATAAACATGGGTTTTGCACGCGATGTAGTAATTGTTGATTATTTGCGTTCTCCATTTTCCAGATCACGTCCCAAGGAACCGACCAAAGATCTACTCAATGAGTGGAGGATGGACGAAGTCGTGGGTATGCTCTGGCAAGAGCTCATCAAGAGGAATAAGATCGATCCCGCAATTATCGATGAGGTAGTCGTAGGCACAGCCAACCCTGTACTTGAGACGTTTACCTTCGGCGGGAAGTTCCCCGCTTTCTTTGCCGAGCTTCCGTTTGAAGTTGCTGCGCAGCAGGTTGACCAGCAATGTGGATCTTCACTTGACGGTCTGAGGACAGGTGTAATGGCCATAGCGTCGGGATTCGCCGATGTGATCCTGTGCGGTGGCCAGGAACATATGACCCATGTCCCTATGGGTGGAGGCGGAGCAATAAAATACCCCGAAAAACTGATGACCGATCCCAAGTACAAGAAAGTCGACTTGATGTTCTCGACCAATATGGGATTTACTGCCCAGAAGCTGCAGGAGCTTGCAGGATTTACACGTGAGGAGATGGATAAATTTTCGGAGAGGTCTCATAAGTTGGCTGGCGCTTCCCGTGAATGGCTCAAAGGTGAGATTATGCCTATACCGGTAACACTGGAAAATGGCACCAAGATAATGTTCGACTATGATCAGGCTGTCCGTGGTGACACTAATATGGAACAGCTTGCTTCCTTAAAACCTGCTTTTAAGCCTGATGGTACCATTACAGCAGGCAACTCATCACCACTCAATGCCGGTGCAACTGCCATGCTGATCATGTCCAGGGATATGGCCAAGAAACTTAAGCTTAAGCCTATAGCAAGCTTCGTTTCATTTGGAGTTGCTGGTGTAGATCCTACTATAATGGGAGCAGGCCCGGTGCCGGCATCTAAAAAAGCACTTAAATATGCCAACTTAAAGGCGAGTGATATTGATTACTGGGAAATCAATGAGGCCTTCGCTGTTGTTACCCTGTATGGAATGAAGGAGCTTGGTGCTCCCTTGGACAGGGTCAACATCCATGGTGGCGGTGTATCCATCGGACACCCGCTCGGGGCCACCGGTTTGAGGATTGTTGGTACATGTGCCAGAGTGCTGCATGAAAAGAAATGGAAATATGGCCTGGCAACCCAGTGTTGTGGTGGCGGTCAGGGCGTAGCCTGCATCATTAAAAGGGAAGAATAGTATCTGCTAAGAAATAACCAAAAGAGGGTGGCCCCCAGGTCACCCTCTTTTATATTTTGATTACAAACTCAGACTGTTCGCCTGCCTTTCTTATCTACTTTGAGCAGGAAATATTCCATGCTGTCATATAGGGCCAGCCAACTTGCCTCAATAATATTGGTGGAGCTCCCCACTGTACGCCACTGCACCTTGTCATCGCTGGACTCGATGAAGACGCGTACCAGCGATCCAGTGCCACTACTGCCCTCTAAAATGCGTACTTTATAGTCAATCAGATCAACTTTTTTCAGGCTGGGATAGAACTCGAGAAGTGCCTTGCGCAGCGCGTAGTCCAAAGCATTGACCGGCCCGTTACCTTCTGATGCAGTATGCATAATCCTGTTATCAATCTTGACCTTAATGGTAGCTTCCGCCAGTAACTCTGACCCAATCTCATAAGAAGCAGGCAACCTCCTGTGCCTTTCGACCACCACCATATAGTCGATCAACTCAAATGGTGGTTTGTAATCCTCCTGCGATCTGAGGATAAGAAGCTCGAAAGAGGCATCGGCATTCTCGTACTGAAAACCTGCATTTTCAAGCTGTTTGATATGATCCAGAATATACATTGCCTGCTTGCCCCGCGGAGGCAGAGGTATGCCCAGTTCCTTGGCTTTATAGATAATATTACTCTTACCGGAAAGTTCCGAGATTATGACCCTGAGGTTATTGCCGACCAGTTTCGGATTAATATGTTGGTAACTATCTGTCCACTTGGAAAGGGCGGAAACATGCAGACCTGCTTTATGCACGAAGGCGCTGCTACCAACGTATGGCAGTTGGGGCACGGGTGGGTGGTTGGCTACTTCGGAGATGAAGCGTGATACTTCCGTCAATTGGGCGAGCTGCTTGCTTGCCAGCACCTTGATGCCCATTTTGAGCTGCAGATTCGGAATGATTGAACACAGATTGGCATTGCCGCAGCGCTCCCCATAGCCATTAAAGGTGCCCTCAACATGGCTGACGCCTTGCTCCACGGCGGTCAGCGATACAGCCACTGCCAGATCGCAGTCATTATGGGCGTGAATGCCCAAAGGGCATTTTACTTTCTTTTGGATCTTTGCAATGATGTCGGCCGCCTCTGAGGGCAGCGTCCCGCCGTTGGTATCACACAGAACCAGACAATCGGCGCCACCTTCGGATGCAGCAGCCAGTGTCTCTATCGTATAGTTGGGATTGGACTTGAATCCATCGAAGAGATGCTCAGCGTCGAAAAACACGGTCAGTCCCTTCGATTTGAGGAAGGCCACCGATTCTTTGATCAATGCCAGATTTTGGGACAGCGTTGTTTCCAGCACCTGGGTGACCTGTCTGTCTGATGTCTTGCCTACGATATTGACAGCTCTTGCTCCTGAATTGATTAATGCCTTCAGTCCGCTGTCCTGCTCAACCGTCACATCGATCCTGCGTGTGCTGCCGAAAGCCACCAGCACAGCGTGTTTCAACTTCAGTTGATGAGCTTTCTGAAAGAACTCTGTGTCCTTGGGGTTCGAGCCAGGCCAGCCGCCTTCAATATAATCGATTCCCAGATCATCCAGCTTCTGAGCAATCTTTAGTTTATCCGTGACGGTAAAGGAGATGCCCTCCTGCTGAGAGCCGTCCCTCAGTGTAGTATCGTAAAGGTAAACTTTATTCATAGGTATTAGTATAGTATTTTTGGAGGTAACAGATGTGACTGGAGGCACAACTATGCGTTAAATAATCTTAGAGGCTATTAGCCCTCCCATCTTTTCCGTGCCGACCTTTTGCCTATTGGAGTTGGCTATATCGGCAGTGCGGTAACCTTCATCGAGCACCTGCAGTACAGCCTTTTCCACGGCTGAGGATTCCTTCTGCAGTCCGAGTGAATAGTAGAGTAACATGGATACACTGAGTATGGTGGCAATGGGGTTGGCCAGGTCTTTGCCGGCGATGTCGGGTGCACTTCCATGTATAGGTTCATAAAGGCCGAAGGCTCTGGCCTTTTTCCTGCCCGGTATGCCAGCCAGGCTGGCGGAAGGCAGCATGCCCATGGAGCCAGACAGCATGGACGCCTCGTCCGTCAGTATATCACCGAAGGTGTTTTCCGTGACGATAACATCGAAGTATGAAGGCTCGCGGATCAACCTCATGGCGCAGGCATCCACCAGCATATTGTCCATCTNNGAAGTCAGTTTTTTCCGACGGGTCATTGCCAATTCAAAGCCAGTGCGCAATATGCGCTCGATCTCCTTTTCTGTATAGAGCATGGTATCAACGCCACGTCTGCCACGTGAGGTTGCCCAGCGTTTCTTGGGCTTGCCAAAATAGAGCCCACCCGTAAGTTCACGTACAATCATCATATCCACATTACGTACTACTTCGGGTTTGAGTGTGGTGGAATTCTCCAATACGCGGAACATCTTGACCGGGCGCAGATTAGCGAAGAGCTTTAGTTCTTTGCGGATACCCAGCAGACCATCCTCCGGCCTGGTCCTGGAGTTGGGATTATCCCATTTGGGTCCGCCGACTGCGCCCAGCAGCACGGCATCGCTGGAGCGGCATATATTAATAGTTTCCCTGGTCAACGCTTCCCCGAACCTGTCTATGGAGATGCCGCCAATGAATCCGAGTTTGAACTCGAACTGGTGGCCGAAGCGCTTGCCTACCGCCTCGAGTACACGTTGGCCTTCTCTGGTGACATCGGGGCCGACGCCGTCGCCGGGTAAAATGGCTATTTTGAACTTCAATTTATCTCATACCTGCCAGCTTTTTACGGGTGTATTCTACCAGCCCTCCGGCATTGACTATCTCCATCATAAAGTCCGGGTAGGGTTTAGCTTTGAGTGACTTGCCTGTGGTAAGGTTGTTGATAGTGCCGGTGACAAGGTCGACCTCGACAATGTCTCCATCGCTGATTTGAGTTTCGGCCTCCTCACATTCGAGCAGTGGCAGGCCAATATTTATGGCGTTGCGAAAGAAGATGCGGGCAAAGCTTTTGGCTATCACACATGAGATGCCCGCTGCCTTAATAGCGAGAGGAGCATGCTCACGCGATGACCCGCATCCGAAATTGGCACCGGCGACAATAATATCCCCCTTCTTTACGTTCTTAACAAAATTTACATCGATATCTTCCATGCAGTGGTCGGCCAGCTCCTGTGGGTCATGCATGTTGAGATAACGTGCAGGTATGATGGCATCCGTATCGACATTGGCACCATATTTGAACACTCTTCCCTTGAATGTCATTATTTCACCTCCTCCGGGCTGGCAATCCTGCCCAGTATAGCGCTGGCTGCAGCCACGGCAGGATTGGCCAG
>DFZI01000084.1:22811-42174 GCA_002383665.1 Dehalococcoidia bacterium UBA4060 | reverse complement strand
TATATTGGGGATATTTCGTTAATAACATATCGATGGCCTTCAACCGCTCCGGTATGCCCTTCGTATAATCAATCCTGTCCAGTCCGATGCCGATGATCTCATCGTTCAGATTATATCTTTTTCTAATTGTGGCTATCTCTGCATCCACCTCTGGCTTGCTGGCATTCTCCGAGATGCGGCGAAAATCGACGCTGATGGGGAAAGGGGCAACAAAGGTACTGTGGTTCCCCCGTGTAATTGAATAATTCTCATAATCGACCTTGCATTCCAGGGCACGGTCCACAGTCTGAATAAAATTATCCCGGTGATAGGCGATATGAAAACCGAGAAGGTTATTGCCCAGCAGGCCGTCAAGTATCTCGCTCTGCCAAGGGCAGACCCTAAAGGCTTCCCGGTTGGGCCAGGGGATATGCCAGAACTGGGCCGTCACAATATTTTGCTGTCTGGCTTTGATCAAGCGTGAGAGCAATGTCAGATGGTAATCCTGGATAAAGACAAAGGCTTTGCGGCCTTTGATGACATCCAGCACCGCATCGGCAAACTTTCTATTCACTTCTTTGTAGGCATTCCAGTCCTCCAGATCAAACTGTGGCCTTTGATAGACGATGTGGCAGAGCGGCCACAGTGCCTCATTAGAAAAGCCCAGGTAGTACCGGTCATATTCCTCTTCACTGAGCCACACCCTCTTCAAGGTATAGCTGGGGCACTCCGGGGGCACCCTGACACAGTCTTTATCATCGCTGACGGCCTTATCAGCGCTCCCGCTTCCATGTGCCACCCACACGCCGCCGCTGGCCCGCATAACTGGGTCCAGAGCCACCGTCAGGCCACTGGCAGGGACGATGCATTCAATTGAATCACCAACATAGTTATGTATATATGGCTCGCGGTTGGAGACGGATACAAACAGGTAATCCGCCATTTCGTTTTTGACCAGTTGTTGAAGACTTTCTTGATCCCACATATATTACTCTCCGAGCAGCAGTTACTTATGGAATTCGATTCTGACTCACATGTTACAACAGAGTGCAGGACTGTGCCAAATTTACTCGATCATCTTGTGTTTGCAGCCAACTCTTTCAGAGACATAAGTCTTTTCTAATCCAAAAATGAGCCTGAAGGTCTGAGCCTCGGTCATCTCGATATAGGGCATCGAGAGATATGTTGGAAGAGATTGGTAAGTGCTTTCATCACCCTTTCGGCAAATTCATTATCGCTAATTTGATTGGCAATATCATCAAGCTACTGTAGTGTTATCCAAATTTTCAGTCAGCTCCGGGCATCGGGTAGAGATTTCAATTTCTCATATGGTGCTATCACCTCCTCCTAAAGAATACATTTTCTTCACCTTGGCTTGTTAGGATAATGTTGCATCAGTTAGACTGTTAGAATAGAAACTATACAGCGGCTCAGTGCCATATTCAGTTGAATTTTATGGGTATTCAGCAATTTTTGGAAAATTTAATAAACCTTATTGGTACATATAGCCATATTGCGGGAGCATCGCTATTTGTTCTGTGTTTAATTACGGAGGTATTCATCGTTGGTGTTCCGTATCTCCTCGAAACTACGCTGATGCTTACAGGATATAGCATTTCCAGTGGTGGCCACGCCATATACAACCTGGCCACGATTATCCTGATGACAATGATGGGACGTTTAGTGGGTATATTGATCACCTATGCAATTGCCACAAGCAGCGGCAGATTGATAGCAAAACTCAGATCATTTTTACAGTCACGCGAGCATAAAATACCCTTTGTGAACAGGATAGTAGACAGAATCAACCTCGTATCTCCTTTCTCAGTAGCCGCAGGCAGGTTGCTGGGCCTTCGCTATCCCGTAACCATATTAATGTCTGCACAGAAACGATTGAAAACGTTGCTGCTGGGAGCGGCGCTTTCCAGCCTCATCTATGATGGTTTCTATGTGATAATCGGGGCAATAATCGGCACTAATGCCACGCTGAAACCGTTGCCTGTAATGATTGCCTTTACCATTGGATTAACATTGCTTTATATAAGCATCTTTGTGGGAAGATATCTCTGGCAAAGACGGTTTCGATAGGAAAACTGCTATCTTGCCGATCTGTTGACCAATGTTGTTGTGTGATCGGTGATAGGGTATCCTTGCCTCGGAAATCTAAGCATTTTCATCGGAGCCGGAGATTGACCGAATGTATTTATAAATTTCCAAAGCCAGGGCTATCAAGGGCCCCGCAAGTACCATCCCCCAAATACCCCCAAGGCTAGCTCCCAGCACAAGCCCTACCATGAGAATTGCAGGGTTTATACGCAGAAATCCTCCCTGGATTCTGGGAACGAGCAGCAAGTTTTCCAGCAAATTTGCCGCCACATAGACTATTATCGCTGGGATAAATTTACTGGGGTCGATAGCCAGAATCAACAGTACACCCAAAATACCAGATATCCATGGCCCTACAGTAGGTATTAATTCCATTATCCCAGCAAATATGGCCAGAACCGGTGCAAGCTTTATTCCCAATATTGATAAACCAATGAAAACAAGGATAGCCACAACAAAGCCCAGCAATAATTGAGCCCGGATATATTTACCTACGACATTATCTATAATCGTAAAAATGTTTTGGGTATGCACGGTAAGAGTTTTCGGCAAAAGGTCATAGAAACTTGTTTTAAGCGATTCTGCATCTTTTAATATGAAGAAAAGAAAGAACGGCAAAGCTAAAAAGCCGGCAATCAAACCAACTGTGCGGGGGACGGTGCCAATGCCTGTGCTGAATATTACCTGCAGTGCTTTTCCTACCTCGTTATTAACGCTACTAAAAAAATCGCTTATCTGCTGCTGATATTGAGGGGGAATAACCTCAAAAATGGACATGTACCAGGATTCCAGATTATTTTGAATAGTACTGATATACTCGGGCGTTTTATTAATTACATCTGAGACTACGTCTCTCACGCCATAGTAAAAATATACTATGAATCCTACCAGCAGCGAAATCCCAAGAATGAAAGCGAAAATTATCAGAAATATTCTTTTAGCGCTCATCCATTTATTCTTGGGTGGCAACCTCTGTTCGGCCCACTTGATCAAAGGCAGTAAAAGATATGCAAAAATCAGGCCTATTATGAAGGGTAATAACTCACTTCGGAAGATGTACGCAAGCACGAATATGGCGGCAAGGATAAGCAAAAAGGTAATAAGTGCTCTGTACCTTTTCCAAAAGCTCACCTCTTTATTCAAAACGCACCTCTCGTTTTTGCCGATGGAGCAATGCAAGCAATCATCTGAGATTATAGACCTCTTCTCTGAGATAGGGAAGCCTAATTACTAAATCTCGATAGTTCGCATACTCCCGTAAGTACACTTCCTCATGTTTCAATGCCTTGAAGAAGTTCTCCCTTCTGGCATTTTCATAGGGTCTATCGGCATGCGCCATTTTATTTGAAAGTCGTTGCAATAAGCTCGCCCAGAAATGCACTTTTATTACGCAGTTGACTCCCGGCTATACTCTCGTTAATATAACACTAACCTACATAAGACAGTGGTAAATTCCCACGACATATCCCACAAAAGGAGATTGCCTTTTAGTAATGAATGACACTCGCTGGTATCAAATGTCCCTCGAGGACATCTATAAAAAACTGGAGACTGCTGATTCTGGGCTTACCCAAAGAGAAGCCCAGGAGCGGCTGAAAAGGTTCGGCCCCAACGAACTGAAATCTAAGAGGCCCAGTGCTCTGAAACGGTTTTTGCGCCAGTTTAACAATCCACTGGTTTATGTTCTTCTAATAGCAGCAGCGATTACCGGGATTCTGACTCTGCGCGGCGAGGATATGCTTGCGGATACTGCGGTTATCCTGGGCGTAGTCATCCTGAATGTAATCTTAGGGTTCATCCAGGAGGGCAAAACAGAGTCAGCACTGGAAGCACTCAGTAAAATGGTTGTCCATGAATGTCTGGTTATCCGAGACAGGGAGCAAAAGGTCATTCAGGCACGAGAGTTGGTCCCAGGTGATGTGATCATCCTAAACAGTGGTGATAGAGTTCCAGCCGACCTGCGTCTTTACTTTACCAAGGATTTGACGGTTGACGAATCTGCCTTAACAGGAGAGTCTGTGCCCGTGGGAAAGAATACATTGCTAATCCCAAGACCGGACCTGTCGCCGGGTGACCAGCAGTGCATGGTTTTCAGCGGTTCCTTTGTGACACGAGGCTCGGCCAGAGGCATTGTTGTAGCCACCGGAGAGAATACCGAGTTTGGTAAGATTGCCATGCTGGTAAAAAGTACGACCAAGGTCATCACACCATTACAGCGAAAGATAGCGGATTTCACCAAAACCCTGATGATTGCCGTCTTTGCGCTCGGTGGCTTAAATTTCCTGCTGGGATACTTCGTTGGATTCAGCCTCTCCTATAGTTTTTTAACTACCATTGCTCTCATTGTAGCGGCCATGCCAGAAATGCTGCCTATGCTGGTAACTTCAATACTGGCTTTGAGTGCATCAACTATGGCTAAGAGAAATGCGTTAATAAGGCTGTTGCCAGCAGCTGAAACACTTGGCAGCACCACAGTCATATGCTCTGATAAGACCGGCACACTTACTAAGAACGAGATGACCGTCGTCAGGATATATGCTGGTGGCAGAGATTACAGGGTCAGCGGGGTCGGATACCAGCCTGTGGGAGAAATCACTCATGGTGGGATGCCTATCAACAAAGTTTCAGAGCATAAAGCGCTGTACGAAACCTTAATGGCGGGGCTTCTGTGCAGCGATGCCACTTTGCAGAAAAGCGACGATAAATGGGTAATTGTTGGAGATCCTACTGAGGGAGCTCTTGTCGTTGCCGCAGCTAAAGCAGGCCTTAAGCGCGAAAATGGCCGAATAGATGAGATTCCCTTCGACTCAGACAGGATGTATATGGCTACCCTATATGAGGGTGACTCCAATAATGTCTTATATGTTAAGGGCTCGCCTGAAGTAGTCCTGAAGATGTGCAATTTCCAGTTAACTGATACTGAAACAAAGCCATTAGACATTAAATCGATCTTGGAGAAAGCCGATGAGATGGCAGAAGGAGGTTTAAGGCTAATCGGGATGGCTTATAAGCTTCTTCCCAAAGATAAGAAGGCGCTCGAGATTGCTCATCTGGATGAGTTGGTCTTCCTGGGTTTGCAGGGGATGATAGATCCACCACGTGAAGAAGTAATCGAAGCCATTCAAAAATGCAAGAGAGCCGGCATCAGACCCGTGATGATAACTGGCGACCACGCCAGGACGGCTAAAGCAATCGCAATTCAATTAAGGATCGTCGATAGCTCGGAGGACAGGGTTCTGAGAGGGGAAGAGTTATCGCGCATGAGTGATGAAGATTTATATGGTGTCGTAAACGAGGTATCGGTTTATGCCAGGGTGGCTCCCGAGCACAAGCTTAGAATCGCTCGCCAGTTACAGAGGAGGGGGCATATCGTAGCTATGACAGGTGATGGCGTCAATGATGCCCCAGCCTTAAGAGCTGCCGATATCGGCATCGCCATGGGAATAACAGGAACCGAGGTTAGCAAAGAAGCTGCGGCAATGATCCTGACCGATGATAATTTTGCCAGTATAGTCGCTGCCGTCGAAGAAGGCCGTCATGCCTGGAACAACCTGGAAAAGGCCATACTTTACACCCTACCGACAAATGGTGGGCAGGCATTATTGATAATGGCAGGTATATTGCTTGCGCCGTTCATTGCCTTATTTGCTATGGGTCTCCCCCTGGAGCCGATACAGATTCTGTGGATAAACCTTGCCGATTCAGTGTTTCTAACCATGCCATTGATGATGGAGCCCAAAGAGAAGGGCTTGCTGGAAACACCACCGCGCGACCCCAAAGCCAAACTGGCTAACCGTTTCTTGCTCGAGAGAGTAGGCCTGGTTTCACTGGTAATGGCAGCTACCGGTTTTTTCATTTACTGGGAGTTCGGACATCAGGTTATTTCTAATGAAAACATAGCATTGGGCCAGGCGCAAACCGCAGCTTTCATGAGTGTTATCTTGGTACACCTTGGATACGTGATAACTGCCAGGTCAACCACCAAATCAGCCTTTACCTTTAGTCCCATTTCGAATAAGTGGTTGCTCGCTGGAATGGCTATCACCATCGTCGCAAACCTGTTGATAATCTATTTACCTGGTCTCAATGCTGTTTTTCGCACAGCGCCTTTTCCTGTATCTTGGTGGCCATTTGTGTTAATTGGGCTCCCTGCTGGCTTTTTAATACCTGAGTTAGAGAAGTTTATAAGAAGAAGGCTGAAGACTTGATTGGCTTGATCGTTGCGAACTGAAAGCACAGGAGGAATTCGTTGACAGAGTTTCTTCAAAATTGGCAACCTATCATCTATAGCCTCAGCATCATAATTGGGGCTGGGATTATAGGCCTGATTGCACATTATATTGTCTTCCGCATCCTGAGCCGTATATGTAAGCGGACGCGAGCCGTTATGGATGATTCTATCGTAAAGCATACCCGCAGGCCTTCTAAATATCTTATCATCCTACTTGCTATAAACATCGCTATGCCCCTGGTCCAGTTTCCCGAGAATGTTCTTTATATTTTGAATACTCTATTCCGCCCGCTATTCATTCTGTCAGTATCCTGGTTGGTGATCTCGTTTATGTCGGTCGGCGAAGATGTAATCCTGAGCCGTTACGATATAAAGGCCCAGGATAATTTGAAGGCACGTAAAATCCAAACTCAGATACAGGTCATTAAGAGGATAATAGCTGTAGTTATCATAATAGTTGCAGTAGCGCTAATCTTATTGGGCTTCGAAAGTTTCCAGCAAATTGGTGCCGGCATACTTGCCTCTGCCGGTGTGGCAAGTGTGGTGATCGGGCTCGCGGCACAGAAAATTATCGGCAATTTCCTCGCCGGCATCCAGATAGCATTCGCGCAACCCATACGTGTGGACGATGTGGTAATTGTGGAAAACGAATGGGGGAACATAGAAGAGATAACCCTGACTTATGTCGTGGTAAGGATATGGGACTTAAGGAGACTTGTGCTCCCGATAAGCTATTTCATCGAAAAACCTTTCCAGAACTGGACACGAGTATCGGCGGACCTGCTCGGGACAGTTTTTGTATATACTGATTACACCGTGCCTGTGAACGAAGTGAGACAAGAGCTTGAACGTATTGTAAAAGGCTCGGATAAATGGGATGGTAAAGTATGCGGCTTACAAGTAACAAATGCCACCGAGCATACCATGGAATTAAGAGCTCTTGTAAGTGCAGCAGATTCATCTAAAGCATGGGACCTGCGTTGTGAGGTCAGAGAGAAGTTGATAGAGTTTATTCAGAATAAATATCCCGCCGCACTACCCAAAACACGGGCAGAGCTCAGCAGAACCGGCGACTATAGAACACCCTAAATTGCGTCTGTGATCGAAAAAGCCCAAATTTTGATCCTGATATCTAAATATCAGGCATTTTTTCTGTGCAAAGGAGACTGCAAATATTGATTCGGACTGTTAAAATAACTATTGGGCCTCTATAATGGCTTCTGTTATTCACTGTAGGATGATAGCACGTACCGCAGGTTTATCTCTTGTCGCTGTAGGACTCATGGGTTGTGGATGTCTCTGCAATGATTTATTACAATAACTCTAAGTAAACAATTGAGGAGGTGATTGTCTTGGATATATCTTGGTGGCGCGATATGATGATCATAATCTGGGGATTTATAACCACGATAGCAGTAACCTTTCTTTGTGTGATCGTATACCGGTTTTATCGAAAGACGATATTAATACTAAGATCAGCAGATTCTTTAGTAGCTAAGGCAAACGAAGTTGTTGACTATACAGAAGATAAGGTACTTAAGCCAGCGATGCAGTTTGGGGAGGTGGTTCAAGGGTTAGCGCAGGGTATAGGACTATTTGCCAATATGTTTAAGAAAAAGGAGGAATAACCAGATGAGTAGAGAATCTGGAACAGGTTTCTTTGCAGGACTTGTGGTAGGTGCTGTTATTGGACTTGCCATTGGGTTTCTTTATGCGCCGAAACCAGGAGAAGAAACTCGTCATATACTGAAGGGACAGTTAGCATCTTTCGGTGAAACTGCTGAAAAGACAACTGAAAAAGTTAAAGATAGTTTGAAAAGCAAGATGGCCAGCAATAAAGAAGATTAGATTTTAAAGTCGAACTCAAGTGTGGAGCTTGCTAAAGCAGGTTTGCCCGTGAAGAATGCGTACAAACTACTTCGATAGGGAAAGACGGTGATATCCGGCGAAAAGCCTTTATTAATTCTTTTTGATGGCAATGCGTTGGTGCACCGTGCCTTCCATGCGTTGCCTCCCCTCACCATCGGTAAAACGGGCGAGATGGTCAACGCTGTGCAGGGTTTTGCCAGCACCCTTCTCAAGCTCCTGCGTGAAAATAAACCTGACTACTGGGCTATCGCCTTTGACCGGCATGCCCCCACCTTCCGGCACCAGATGTTCGATAGCTACAAAGCCCAGCGCCCACCCACACCCCCTGAGCTTATTACCCAGATAGGCCGTGTACATGAGCTGGCAGAGGCATTCAATCTACCCGTATTTGAGATGGATGGGTACGAAGCCGACGATATCATCGGCACGCTCAGCCGCCAGGCATCCACACAGGATATATCTACCCTTATCGTCACCGGCGATAACGATATGCTGCAGATCGTATCATCCGGCATAAGGGTCATGACTCCCCGCAAGGGCTTTACCGACACGGTGATTTATGATGAGCAGGAAGTGCAGGAAAAGTACGGCATCAAGCCCCAGCAGCTCGCAAGCTACAAGGCACTGGTGGGAGATACCTCGGACAATATCCCCGGTGTAAAAGGAATCGGCGATAAAACTGCGGCCAGGCTACTGCAACAGTTCGGTGGTATCGACGGCATTTACAGCCACATTGATGAGATCCAACCAGAAAAGCTTCGTACTACGCTGCAGGCCAACCACGATCTGGTCATGCAGAACCTCAAACTGGCCACCATCGTCACCGATGCGCCGGTTAATTTTGATGCCAGCTTGCTAAAGGTAAGCAACTATGACCGCAATAAAGTGGTAGAACTTTTCCATGGGTTGGGATTTTCCAGCTTGCTGTCACGCCTCCCCGAAGAGATAGGCACACCAGCTACAACCCCAACCGTCGCGGCATCCACGCCTTCATCGGCCCCTAATGAGTACCGCATCGTCAATAATGAAAATGACCTGGATAATCTGGCAC
The DNA here is from genome assembly GCA_002383665.1 of Dehalococcoidia bacterium UBA4060. GTDB lineage: Bacteria > Chloroflexota > Dehalococcoidia > GIF9 > UBA5629 > UBA6808. The sequence goes on along the minus strand of DFZI01000084.1, from coordinate 32,938 downwards.
TCAGGATGTCCTATTGTGGAACTTTTGCGCTTGCGATACTGCCGTCGGGAAGCGATCCCATGCAGTCAGACCTGGTGGGGCTTGCTATAGTTCCTGCCAGCGGAGAGGCTTATTATATCCCCCTCGGTCACAGGACATTGGGGCAGTCCACAGAGTTGCCTGCTGAAAAGGTAATCCCGATGCTGAGACCCCTTATAGAGCAGGAAAAGTTCTCACGTATCGTTTATGACGGTAAACTGGATATGCTGGTATCCCAACAGGCCGGCCTGGACCTCCAAACCGTCTCATTTGATATCCTGATTGCGGCTTACCTGCTTGGTGAGAAATCGCTCAAACTTAAATCACTATCTTTTAACAAGCTGGGCATTGAGATCCCGGCCCTTTCCGACCTGACCGGCAGCGGGGCCAGACAACTGCACCCGGCAAACATCGATATTGAGCAGGCCGGGAAATTGCTGTGTAGCGAAGCTGACATGATATTCAGGCTCAGAGAGAAACTAGAAGGTGAGCTGCATTCAGATGATCTGTGGAACCTATTTAATAACATCGAAATGCCCCTTGTCGCGGTGTTGACAAAGATGGAGATGAACGGAGTGCTGGTGGATAGGGCGCTGCTGATGGAGATGTCTGCAAGTCTGGGGGCTGATATGCAGAAGCTCGAAGCTGAAATTTACAGCGATGTCGGCCACCGGTTTAACATCAACTCACCCCAGCAGCTTTCATCCGTGTTATATACCGAGCTAAAACTGGATACTAAAATCAGTCGCAAAACGCAGAGCGGTTTCTCTACCGACGCCGCAGCACTGGAGGGATTGAAAGGGGCACACCCGGTGATCGAAAAGATACTGCAGTACCGGCAGCTCTCCAAATTAAAATCCACTTATGCTGATACTTTACCGCAACTGGTCAACCCGCGCACAGGCAGGGTACATACCAGCTATAACCAGACCGGTACAGCCACCGGCCGGCTCTCATCCAGCGATCCCAACCTGCAAAACCTGCCGGTGCGGGGTGAGATAGGATCAAAGATCAGACAGGCCATCATCGCACAACCGGGGTGGATGCTTTTGTCGGCGGATTACTCACAGATCGACCTGCGGGTGCTGGCGCACATCTCGCAGGACACCGAGCTTATCAACACCTTTATCCGTGACGAGGACGTACACACACATACCGCCTCTGAAGTCTTTGGTGTATCTGATGCAGAGGTGACGCCCCGCATGCGCCGTGCAGCCAAGACAGTCAACTTCGGTGTCATTTACGGCATGAGCGGATACGGCCTTCAACAGGCCACCGATCTGAGCAGGGAAGAAGCCGAGCTCTTCATCAGCACATATTTCAACCGCTATCCGGGAGTCAAGCAGTATATCGAGCTGACCAAAAAGCAGGCGGCGGCATTGGGCTATGTGCAAACTTTGCTGGGCCGCAGGCGCTATATTCCGGAGATCAACTCCACCAACCGGCTGGCCCGGGAGGCAGCCGAGCGCATGGCCATTAATATGCCGATCCAGGGCACATCTGCCGATATCATCAAGATCGCCATGATCAACCTGCACCAGGAGATGGTCAAAAGGAAAATGAAAGCACTCATGGTGCTGCAGGTGCACGATGAACTGGTCTTTGAAGTGCCACCAGAAGAAATGGAGGTGTTGAAAAAGCTGGTGGAAGAGATCATGCCCGCTGCTATGAAGCTGTCTATCCCGCTTAAAATCGATATAAAAATCGGTAAAAACTGGGGTGAGATGAGCTGATGCCTGAACTCCCCGAAGTCGAAACGATAAAGAACGAGCTCCTTCCTCATATCAAAGGTCGGAGATTTACAGGAGTCAAAGTCTACGATAGCCGCCCGTTACAGGGTTGTGGAATAGATGAGTTCTGTGACAGGCTGATCGGCAAGGAAGTACAAGGATTAGAAAGAAGGGGTAAATACATCATCATTCAACTGAACGGCGGAGAATATCTGTTAATACATCTTCGTATGACGGGATCGCTGTTATGGAACCCCGGTGGGGAAGTGTCTTTTGTACGCTTTGAATTCTTTATGGATAATGGCGGCAGGCTGGTCTTCTGCGACACCCGCCGGTTCGGCACAATCAATCTCACCAGCCATCCCGAAAAAATCATCGGCAGGCTGGGGATTGAGCCTCTGAGCAATGATTTTACTCCGCAAATCCTGCGCCGGCTTTTGAAGGGTCACGCCGTACCGATTAAATCGGTCATGCTTAACCAGGGGCTCATTGCAGGAATAGGCAACATGTATGCCGATGAGGCCCTCTTTGCAGCCGGAATCCATCCGCAGCGGCCTGCCAGCAGCCTGACCGGTACGGAGATAACACATCTGCACCACGCCATTATTGCTGTATTGAAGAAGGGCATAAAGAACAGGGGAGCCAGCATACGCAACTACCGCTGTCCCGATGGTGAACCGGGGCATGCTCACGAGGAGTTTGCAGTAGCCCATCGCGCGGAAAAGCAATGCCCGCGCTGCGGTAACAGGATACAGCGTATCGTGGTCAGCCAGCGCGGCACCTGTTTCTGCCCTCACTGCCAGCACTGACACCGGGAGAATGAATAGCTTAATCTCATTACGGATCGCCTAAAAGTATGATGGTGCTGCCATACTAAAGGGCTAAGGCCTGCCGTGCTCAATGCCTGAAAAAAATTCAGACCCTGCTCCGATTACAGATCAGTTACATTCCGGTAAACTGTCATTAGTTTACAAGGAACATATTTATTGATGGCCGAGCCACAAAATTCAACTGCAGCAAAAGCAGATAATTGGGTAACTGAAAAATCTGTTACTTTCGGCGACCATGGTATTGCATTGCACGGCATCCTGTACCTGCCGTTAGCCGCCATCAGCGGAAAATGTGTACCCGGTATGGTCATGTGCCATGGCTATGGCTCAGATAAGCTGATTTTTGCAAACAGTGCTCGTGAGCTGGCTGCTGAAGGAGTTGCCGTGCTTACCTTCGATTTTCGCGGTCATGGCACGAGCGGCGGTAAACTGGACGGCAGTATGGTGGATGATGTCATGGATGCGTGGGACTACATGCTTACCCGCCCCGAGATCGACACAAAATGTATGGGGCTGATCGGGCACAGCATGGGAGCATTTTCCGCCATCCTTGCCGCAGGAAAGCTGAAAGAGGCAAAGGTACTGGTAACACTGTCCTGCCCGGGTGAGATCAGCAACAAGATAGCATTAAATCCTCACCATTTCCTATATCCCCTGCTCAAGTTGATAGCAGCCGCAGCCTTTCAAATCGCCAGCATAGTCTACAAGCTAAAGGTGCGTGTAGACTGGGAAAAATTCATCGAGTTCTGGCCAAAAATGAAGCCATCACAATCGCTGACAGATTTAAACCAGTGTTCCAAGCTGTTTGTCTTCTGCCTTAATGACTTTGCCGCACCCTACAACCGGTTTGTCTATGCCTATTCCCAAGCTTCGGAACCCAAGCAAATGATGGTGATCAGGGGAACCCATGGCACACCGATAGAATCAGAATCATTACGCAAACAATGGCAAAAATGGGCTGTTTCCACTTTGCACAGCAAAATTACATTTTAGCAAGGACGAGCAAAGACCTAAGCTACCGGTAATGTAAAACTGAAAGTACTGCCTTTGCCAGCTTCACTCTCCACACGGACAATGCCACCATGCAGTTCAATATACTCTTTTACCAGTGAGAGCCCGATTCCAGTATTGCCATAAGAGCGATGCCGTGACTTATCTGCCTTGTAAAAATGGTCAAAAACATAGGGCAGGTCAGCATATCCTATGCCACTCCCGGTATCCTCGACATCAACCTGTACGAAGCTGCCCTTTCCCCTTCCTGCCCGTATACTGATTGAGCCACCTGAAGACGTAAATCTAAGAGCATTCTCCAACAGATTATGCAGGACCTGTTTGATCCTGTCACGGTCGATACTAACAGCCGGCAGATCCTGACTGATTGCAACGCCCAGCGTCACACCTTTTTCTTTACAACGGGTTTGAAAGGCGGTTGTCTCAGATTCGATCAGATCTCCCAGGTTGGAATGCTCTGGATGTAGCTTTAGCTGGCCTGCTTCAGCCAGCGACAACTCCCTGAGATCTGTTATCAACCTGTTTAGTAATATTGTTTCGTCATATACTGAAGCGATCTGGTTGGGGGTGGGGGTAATTACACCGTCCAACCATGCTTCGAGATTGCCCTGGACTATGCTTAGTGGATTGCGGAGCTCATGTGCAATATCAGCCAGCAATTGTTTGCGGCTTTTTTCCTTTTTCTCAAGCTCTTCAGCCATCAAGTTAAAGGCCAGCCCCACTTCACCTATCTCATCATCGCTTGTTCTTGCAACACGTTGTGTCAAATCGCCGTCGGCAATCTTGTGTGCCGATAACGATAGCTGTCGCATTGGACGTGTAACAAAAGTGCTGATGACATAGCCAATCCCGAGAGCAAGTATCATAGCGACAATGGCAGCAATCATGAGCGAGCGCTGAGACTCTTCTATAAATGTATTTTCAGCTTCTCCCCTCTGCTGGCCCCAACCTGCCCCAACTCCCATGCTCCTCCCATAACCCGTGGCCCCTGTTGCATTATCACAGATACAGGCTTGGTTACTCATGCAATAGTTATTGAAATTAACATTGACCGCCTGGTTGATCCAGATAGCAACCACACCAACACTCAATAAAGCTATACCTAAAAACAGCAGGCTCAATTTAGTTGATAAGCTCTTCATTATTGCTCCAGCTTGTAGCCGACACCCCTCACGGTAACCACAATATTTTCATTATCCCCGCTGATTTTGCCAATTTTCTGCCTGATATTCTTAATATGGGCATCGATCGTACGGTCATANNCATAACCGAGAGAAGCTTGAATTCGGCTGCCGTCAGCGGTACCATTTCGCCTCTATACTTGACCTCATGCCTTTCGGTATCTATCTGCAGTTCCCCGGCATTTATTCTGGTGGCCAGTCGGGATCCTTCTGCATACCTGCGCAGCACGGCACCGACACGTGCGGAAAGCTCCCGTGGGCTGAAGGGCTTGGTCACATAATCATCGGCGCCAAGTTGCAAGCCTACGATCTTGTCGACCTCTTCATCCCGGGCCGTAACCATGATAACAGGCACATCAGAAAAAGTTCGTATGACACGAAATACTTCCAGCCCATCCATCACAGGTAGATTGATGTCCAGAACCACCAGGTCAGGTTTAAGGCTGCGGGCTTTCTCTACCGCACTGCCCCCGTCGCCTGTCACAATGACATCATAGCCATCCTTTTCAAGGTAGGCCTTGATTAATTCACACACCTTTGGTTCATCATCGACTACCAGTATTTTTTTACGTAACATTTACATATTCCCTGTCACGATTTTAGCATACATAAAATAAAGGGACGAAGAGGTCGATGCTTCGTCCCTTGGGAGGAGATATTTTATTAGCGCACGGGTCTTAGTACCCGGGGAAACTGTCAGAGGCTCACCTGCCACGACAGCAACTGGAGCCATAGCTATTCTGCGCCCCTAATCCTGTCCTGTTGCCATAACAACAGCCATCTCCAGCAACACAGCCTGTACCATCACAGTTGCAATTGCCGTTGTAGGTACAGCCTGTACCATCACAATAGCAATTGCCATTCCCAGCATAATTACCGTTGCCGTCGCAGTAACAGTAATTTGCAGTGCCGGATGGCTGAACGGCTGGGCCGGCCTGAGTCATGTACGTCGCTTTGGCTATCCCGCCTGAATTCGTATCTGATGTCACAGCCAGCGTAATGGCCACTGCCGAGAAAGCCACCAATACTGCTATAACTACAGGCAAACCGACTTTAAACCATTTGTTCAATGAAATTTCCTCCTATGTGTTTTGGATTTAATGCAAGTATACTTTGTAACTGTGAATTCTTTATGAATACCAAAGGAGGTTTTTATGAATATAGTTGGGGAAAGAATCCCCTACGCAGCGCCTTAATAATCCTTCTATGTCTATTTTAATTTAGCGGTGGCAACATTCAACCTTTGCAAACATTTCTCTCGTCCCAGCACTTCCATGGTTTGAAAAAGCGGTGGCGAAGCCGTCCTGCCGGTAACAGCCACACGCAGGACTCCGAAAAACGGGCCTGCTTTCATCCCCATCTCCTCCGTCAGAGGACGCACAGTAGCTTCCAGTGTTTCCGCCTTCCAATCAGGGAGGTCCTTCAAGACCTCTATTGTTCTTTGCAGGATAGCCATAGCCTGCTCTTTCTCAAGTTTGCCGAGTATCAATGAGCGGTCATAGTCAAGATCATCCAAGAAGAAGAAATCCACCAGCGAGGGCACCTCCGCCAGGGTTTTGACACGCTCCTGAACCAGAGGCGCCATGTTCCGCAAGTAGCCTAAATCAATGGGACGTTTAACTTCCAACGGCAGATCTCGCTCTAAAAAAGGGAGACAGCGATTGGCAAAATCATCCGGGCCGAGGCGGCGGATGTAAATCCCGTTCATCCATTGCAGCTTACTCATATTGAAAATAGCGGCCGTCTTGCTTATCCGTTCCAGTGAAAAATTCCTGATGATTTCCTCCACGCTCATGATCTCCGTCTTATCATCCAGCGACCACCCCAGCAGTGAGAGAAAATTGATCATCGCTTCGGGCAGATAGCCCATCTCCCTGTACTCGTTGATAGCTGTCGCACCATGTCTCTTGCTCAGCTTGGACTTATCCGGACCGAGTATCATCGGCAAATGGGCAAAATGGGGAGCATCCCAATTAAATGCACGGTACAGCAATAAATGCCGCGGTGTGCTGGATAGCCATTCCTCCGCCCGCATGACGTGGGATATCTCCATAAAATGATCGTCGATTACATTGGCCAGGTGGTAGGTAGGGTATCCATCCGATTTCAGCAGCACAAAGTCATCCAGCAGGCTGTTTTCAAATACCACTTCGCCGCGAATGAGGTCTGTAACACGGGTCTGCCCCGTTAGAGGCATTCTAAAACGCACAACCGGCCTTTTACCCTGCTTCCTTTCGGCCTCCACTTTCTCCGGCGTCAAATCGCGACAGTGTCTGTCGTAGCCAGGCGGCAGCTTATTCGCCATCTGTTGCTTGCGCATGGCATCCAGCCTCTCAGAGGAACAAAAGCAATAATAGGCCTTACCTTCCTGCACCAGTTGCTCAGCGTATTTACGGTACATATCCAATCTCTCCGACTGGATATACGGGCCTTCATCGTAGTCCAGGCCCAGCCATCTCAGGCTGTCGATGATGATATCAACTGCACCTTCAACCTTGCGTTCCTGGTCAGTATCCTCGATACGCAAAATAAAAATGCCCTCATTATGCCTGGCAAATAACCAGTTAAATAGTGCCGTACGGATATTTCCAACATGCGGATAACCTGTAGGGCTGGGAGCAAAACGCACCCTTACCTTACTCATATTCATCCAGCCCTTCCTCTGGCCAGTGACCCATCCAGAACAACCTGCTTCACAGGCAATTTGACTACATACGTGTCAGCGATCCTGTCATGCAATGCCTGCTTATGGCTATCAAAAGCCAGTATAATGAAGCCGATCCCCAGCGTGGCCACCGAAAGCAGACATCCAAGATACCTGATAAAAGCAATGTGCAGATCAACCGGTGAACTGTCTGTGCGGATAACCTTGATGCCCATGGTCATCTTACCCACGGTTTGGCCCGTTGCTGCCCATAATATCACGGAGTAGAGCGTGCAGACGATGAGGGAAACGAGCAAGATTGTTACCAGTAACCGCCCCATTCCAACAGGAATTGAGGCGCCTTGTAAAACATTCATCAGAGACATGACAATCTTATGAACATTGGGAAAGACCCAGAAAAAAGACTGTGATATGATACAGTACAGAATATATATACCAGCAATCAATATCAATAAATCTATCAGCGTTGCTGCCAGCCGTATCCAGAAACCAGCATACTCCAGGGCAAACTCTTCACGCTTTTCTTTCAATGCCCGCTCCTGATTCTGTATGCTCAAACCATAGGCGAAATGACGGAAAGCTCCTTAAATTGCCACTTCAAGCCAGAAACGGTGGAAGCTGCATATAACTCAGTGGAAGGAAGTTATTTTTCCCTCGGTTTGCCCTTGGTAAGAGTCCTGTACATTTCCTCGTATTCCCGCAGGCTTGTCCTGAGGCGCTCCACCAGTTGCTCAGCCTGACGGAGCTTGGATTTGGTCTCTTCGATCTGGTTAGTAATGCTAAATAGCAACTCATTACGACGGTTGGCAGCATCTACTTCAAAAGAGGCAAAATCTTCGGCACCACCTGGCTGGGCAGGAGCATTAGAAAGCTGACTGTAGACATCGTTCTGACCACTTATATGGTCACGCTTTATCTGTCCGAACTTATCCTGTGGTCTCATTCCTAAAACCTCTCTTTGCCTAAAATTTAACACATCGGCAGGATAAATAGCAATATATATTATGCAGATCTAAGGGTGAGCCGGTGCAGAACCGTCTTGAGGTCTTCCGGCAGATCGCTCTTAAATGTAAGCGGCTCTGTGCTGCCGGGAGGCTTGAAGCGCAGGTAAAACGAATGCAGAAATTGTCTGTGCAGCAGGTCTGTTTTAAATCCATAGACCGCGTCGCCCACGATAGGGAACCCGATTGCAGCAAAATGCACCCTGATTTGATGTGTCCTGCCGGTGCTGATGAAAGCCTCTATAAGCGAACAGCCCTGTATATATTTGACCACCCTGTAATCAGTCCTGGCAGGCCTGCCGGAAGATACCACCGCCATGCGCTGCCTGTTGGCCGGATCTCTGCCGAGAGAGGCCTCGATGGCCCCCGTCCCGGGCATCAGTTTGCCCCTTACCAGCACCATATAGCCTTTGACTACAGAGCGTAATTTAAACTGGTTGATCAGATCCTGGCGGGCAGTCTCATTCCTGGCAATAACCATAAGCCCCGACGTGTCCTTATCGAGCCTGTGAACGATGCCGGGCCGCAATGAGTTACCGAAGACTTCGAGATCCGGGAAGCGTTTAAGCAGCGCGTTGACCAATGTATGACTGGTATGGCCAGCTCCAGGATAAACAGTCAACCCCGCCGGCTTATCGATTACGATGATATCCTTGCTCTCATAGACGACTTCAAAGGGAATTTCTTCGGGAACGATGACGACCGGCCCAGCAGGTGTGATAGTCACCTCTACCAGGTCCTGCTTTTTTAGCCTGGCAGATGGACGAACAATAGTCCCATTTACTCTGACATCTCCAGTTCTTATCAGCTTCTGTATTTGCGAACGACTCAGATCAGGGCAAGCCCCTGCCAGATACTTATCCAGACGGTCGCCGTCTGAAGTAACGCTAAACTGCCTTGTTTCCGGCCCCCGGCTCTGCCCCATCTTTTTTCCCACTCCCGGTGGTAGACTTTTCGCTTCTTCTAAGCCCGACGATAGCTATAATTCCCAGTGAAATAGCACCCACAGTTATGGCAGAATCTGCAACATTGAAAGCCGGCCAGAAAAAGTCACCCCATAATCGCACATAGATGAAATCTGTAACATGCCCCAGCCGGAACCGGTCAATCTGGTTGCCCAGCGCCCCGGCGAATATCAAGCTCAGAGCAATGCCACCGGCAAAACCGAGCTCTTGCAGATAGCGAAACAAAATCAGGATTATAATGAGACCGGCTATGGCCGCTATGCTCAGCAGAAAAGCCTGGTTGGTGAAAAGGCCGAACGCAGATCCGGTATTCTGGATATGCACGATGGTCAAACAACCCATCTCAGGCAAGGCACCGCCGGGAACGATATGCATCCGGATCCATTCTTTGGTGACCTGATCAAGTACAAGTATAAAGGAAATGACAAGCAGGAAAACCAGCCCTTGCCGCCAGGTCATTTGCCCCTGTTTAGCCGCCATCGCCCAGTTGCTGTAGACTATGTAGAATTAGCATCGGGCTTAATTCTAACTTATGCCTGATTACAAGACAAGCTGATCCAGCATTGATCGCACCTGCCGGATGGTGTCAACCGCCTGGCCTCTCCAGTGGTTGTTGGCAAAAATAAAAGTATTCTTGGCAGAGATGCTCATCTGCGCAATTTTCGGGCTCCATTCCTCCAGTTCCTCCCGCCTATACGTATAATCATACCGTTCCCAGGCCTGCTC
>DFZI01000084.1:7036-22765 GCA_002383665.1 Dehalococcoidia bacterium UBA4060 | reverse complement strand
TTCAGCCAGCCGGCGTTGCGGAATTCTACTACCAGCGGCAGACCTGCCATATGGTTACGGAAGCTTGCCAGGTATTCACGGTTAGCCTTGCAGCAATTGAAGCTATAAGGAAACTGGGCCAGCACACAGCCCAACTTCCCTACCTGAATCAGTGGTTGAATAACATCTATAAAAGCTTTAAAAATATCATCTCCCCGCTGCCGGACATGCGTCATCTCCTGATTGGCCTTAACGGAGAACATAAAACCTTTGCCAGTTTTAACTGCCATGGACTCTATTATGCTTGCCCGTGGCAAGGCATAAAAGGTGGAATTTAACTCCAGCGCATTGAACTCCTGTGCATAGAAGCTCAGCCAGTTTCTCCTGGGTAACCGCTCTGGATAGTAAATACCAGCCCAATCATCATAGCTGAAGCCACATGTCCCGCAGTAAAACACGTCTCCAGTTTAACATGGCAGGCCGGACGTTAAAAGAAACCGGATTAATATAATGGCAGATGCGTTTATTTATTGATGATACTGAGAACACCCCAGACAATGAGGAAAATGCCAAGTATGAACTGTGCGATATGCCACCAGAAAATGACCATGACGCCGGTTACGATAGCGATAATTCCCATCGCCAAAGAGCTGATAGTGATGGTTTTGTTAGACATGATAACACTCCCTCCAATTTGTTTAATTTGTCCGCAATCATATTTGCTGGCAAACTCACTGTCAAATGCCATCAACATAGCTGCTCTGCCTCACAGATAGACACCCTGAAAAAGAAGAGGAAGGAGAATATTTAATCCTTCCTCTTCTCTGCAAACTTTATATCGCTATACTTCTCTGAACTCGCCTTCCACGGTGCCTTCATCCTTGGGAGGAGCCCCGCCACCCTGGCCGGCATCACCCGCTCCACCTCCCGGGGGTGGAGGAGTGTGCTGGTAAACCGCAGCACCGATCTTCTGCATAGATTCATTCAGGGATTCCACTGAGTTCTTGATATACGTGATATCTGTACCCTGCAGGGCAGACCTGACAGCAGCAATCCTTCCTTCCACCTCGGTTTTAAGATCGGCAGGGATCTTATCACCGTATTCTCTTATAGTCTTTTCAGCCGAGTAGGCAGTGGCTTCGGCCATATTCTTGACCTCGACCTCTTCTTTCTTGCGCGTGTCCTCCGCAGCATGTGCATCAGCTTCACGGCGCATACGCTCGACCTCGTCCTTGCTCAGACCGCTGGAAGCGGTGATAGTTATCTTCTGTTCCTTGCCGGTTCCCTTATCCTTGGCCCGCACATTAAGAATGCCGTTGGCATCCAGGTCGAAGGTAACCTCAATCTGCGGCACACCGCGAGGCGCAGGTAGTACACCATCCAGGATGAACCTGCCCAGCGTTTTATTGTCAGCAGCCATGGGACGTTCACCCTGGAGCACGTGTATTTCCACACTGGGCTGGTTGTCGGCGGCTGTACTGAATATCTGGCTCTTGGATGTCGGTATGGTCGTATTCCTGGGAATGAGCGGGGTCATAACGCCACCCAGAGTTTCGATGCCCAGAGTTAGCGGGGTCACATCGAGCAGGAGCACATCCTTGACATCGCCTTTAAGCACACCGCCCTGGATGGCTGCGCCGAGCGCCACCGCCTCATCGGGATTGATGCCCTTGATAGGCTCCTTGCCAAAGAATTGCCGAACGATATCCTGAACACGCGGCATCCTTGTCTGACCGCCCACCAGGATCACATCGGTTATCTGTGCAGTAGTGAGACCTGCATCAGCAATCGCCTTCTTGCATGGTTCGATGGTGCGTTCAAGCAGGTCCGCGGAGAGCTGCTCCAGCTTGGCCTTGGTCAACGTAATATTCATATGCTTGGGGCCGGCAGCGTCAGCCGTGACAAATGGCAGATTTATCTCCGTCTGCCCTACGGTAGAAAGCTCCCTCTTGGCTTTCTCTGCCGCATCCTTCAGTCTCTGCAAAGCCATCCTGTCCTGTTTGAGATCAATGCCCTGTTCCTTTTTGAACTCCTCAATAAGCCAGTCCATAACTCTCAGATCTATATCATCGCCGCCAAGGTGCGTATCACCATTGGTCGACTTCACCTGGAAGGTACCCTCGCCCAACTCAAGGACGGAGATATCAAAGGTACCGCCACCAAGGTCATAGACAGCGATCATTTCCTCTTTCTTCTTATCCAGACCGTAGGCCAGCGCTGAAGCAGTCGGCTCGTTGACAATGCGAATCACATTCAGCCCGGCGATTGCGCCGGCGTCCTTGGTAGCCTGTCTCTGGCTATCGTTGAAATAAGCAGGTACAGTGATAACCGTATCTGTGACCTTATCTCCCAGAAACGCCTCCGCATCCAGCTTTAGTTTCTGCAGGATCATAGCCGAAATCTCAGGCGGGCTGTATTCCTTACCGCCCATAACCACCTTGGCATCGCCGTTGGATGCCTCTACAATCTTATAAGGTAATCGCTTGATATCATTCTGCACTTCAGGATCGCGATATTTGCGTCCCATCAGGCGCTTGATGCTATAGATGGTATTTTCAGGATTCGTGATCGCCTGTCTTTTAGCTAACAGGCCGACCAGCCGTTCACCTTTCTTATCCATAGCAACCACAGATGGGGTTAGCCTCTCTCCCTCCCGGTTGGGGATTATGACAGGCTCTCCACCTTCCATAGTAGCCACCAGGCTGAAAGTAGTCCCCAGATCAATACCTACTGTTCTTCCCATGTTATCCTCCTTAAGTCAATATTCTCTAAAATTTATAATTTATTGATAATTTTATTTTAATTTGTTTTGCATTCACCAGATTCTTCAACTTTACCTTTACCCACTGTTACCTGCGGCGCTCTAATTATCTTGTCTTTAATAGTATAACCCTTTCTGTGCTCCGCTATTACCATACCCTCATCGCCCTCCTCATAAGCTACAGCCTCATGAAGACTGGGATCAAAGGGCTGGCCGACACACTCTATTACAGTGCAACCGTGCTCAGTTAGAATATCCTGCAGTTTACGCTGGATCATCCTGAAACCTTGAATCCAGGCACTGTTCTTGGATACCGGATCAACCATGCTGAATGCATGTTCCATATCATCCAGCACTGGTAATAAAGTGCGAATAAACTCGGTTTTAAGCGAAGTCGAGTATTCCTGTTTTTCCTGCTCCGTCCTTTTTTTAAGGTTTCGGTAATCAGCCCGTTCCCGCTGGGCATCAGCCAGATATTCAGCAGCTCTTTGCTTTTCCTCTTCTAAAGCCTTTTTAAGCTCCTCTATATTTTCACTATGTTGTGCAACTTGCTCCTCTGCCAAGATGACCTCCTTCGCATAAATTGAATATTAATCACCCTCACAAACCCTGGCAACCAGTTCACTAAGCAAGCCCGAGACATAGTTTACAGCAGCTATGGTTCTGGGATAATCCATCCTCTTCGGTCCGATTATGCCTAATGCACCCCTGGCCTGATCAGACACACCATAATTACTCATGACCAGGCTGAGATCACGCAGGGCAAGATCACGATTTTCCTCGCCTATAATTACATTGACACCGCTGCCGGATACCTGCCAGTCAACTACGCGCTTGACCCATTCCCTGGCCTCTATCAGCTCCAGTACACCAAGCATTCTCTCACGTTGTATGAATTCCGGCTGCCCTAACATCAACCTCAGCCCTTCCAGGTAAGAGCTCTCATAGCCAGTGGCATCTTCACTGGACATCAAATCATAAATCGCCGTGGATATTTTATTTTCAAAATTTGAAAGCTCCATCTTTTTTTCTGTGATCTGCTTTTTCGTCAGGCCGGCATATTCTCTGTTCAGCCTTGTTGCCGCTTCCTCCAGTTGATCGGAAGGAACAGGACTATCAAAGCTTATTGTCTGTCGGCGCAGTACGGCATTGCGCAGTATCAATATCAGCATCGCCATATACGGATGCACCGCTATTGCCTCAAGATGCTTGAACTTGCATTCCGGTGACCTTGGAAAAGTAACAATTGCCGCATTACCAACCAGCTTTGCCACAGTACTGGCAGCCAATCTCAGCAACCTGTCATATTCATCCACAGCACTATCGAGCACTTGCCTTATACGCTTCTGCTCCTCGCCAGCAAGTTCCTGACTCTGAGAGATAGACTCCACATAAAATCTGTAACCCTTATCCAACGGCACTCCGCCTGATGATGTATAAGGTCGTGATATATAGCCATCTTCCTCCAGGGAAGCCATATCATTACGTATCGTAGCCGGGCTCACACCCAGACTGTGATGACGCAAAATCGCCTCCGAAGCCACAGGATTCGCTGTAACTATATACTCACTAACTATTATCTTTAATACCGAGTCTCTTCTCTTAGATGCAATCTTGCTCATTGTTTAGCACTCTCTTATTTAGACTGCTAATTTATTATATAATTTAGCACCTCGCGTAAAACAAGTCAAAAGGAAATAAAATAGGGCGGTTAAATTTAACCGCCCTATTATCGTTTTGCTTTAGTTCCTGCAGCTATTTCTGCGCGGCCGTAACTTCCAGCACGACATCAGACCACTGGATATATTGCGCTATATGGTTACCATTAGTGGCTTTCTTCATAAAGCCAAGCTCAAACTGGGCCCTTTCCAGATGGTTCGTTATATTATTAATCAGCTCCGGTGTAACATCCACCTCGTCGAATTGCTTATTATTAAATGAGGGGTCGCGTTCCACAGGTCCGCCATCAACAAAGGCAAAAGGTGGCAGCTTTTCCCCGTAGGAAACCCTGCGAACCTGGAAATTACCAATGCCTGTCACAGGATCCCAGGGATCATCACCCACAACTTTGCCTCCGATGAATTTCAGCTTGGCCTGCTTGATCTCCATGTTCCATAGTGGGAATATATTAAAGCTCAAAAAGGCACGATAGCCAATGTCTTTATCATCATCGCCCGCTCTGTAAAGGCCGAGCTCCTTGTCGCCGTCTGAACTCACTGTCCCGCTTTCAGTCTTGACCAGGTTAAGAGTCTGGACGCCGGTGGGGGCCGCAACGGGTATAACCAGTTCCTGCCGCGTCTCCGCGCCTTTGCCGTCGCTGACTGTGACAAATATACTGAAGTTCCCGTTCTTGCTGGGCGACGTCCAGGTGACTTTGTTCCCCACCCCACTGATAGAGCCTTCCCTCGCCTCCCACATGTACTGGACAGGATCACCATCAGCATCAACCGCAATACAGGTAAGAGTGGTATTTTGTGCAAACTGCAATGCGGCAGGATTGGCTACAAGGCTATTGATGGTAGGAGGATGGTTGGCACTCACCGTTATCACAGTGGTTGCCTCTGTGGAAAAGCCCTTACCGTTGTCCACCGTAAGCTTTATCTCGCAATCGCCGTAGCTTTTGGGGGCTCGCCATGTGGTATTGGCTCTGCCCTGCTCAACAAAGGTCCCTGCGCTGGCGCTCCACTTGTACTGCAACATATCATTACCAGGGTTGCTGACCACACTCTGAACATTGACCTCACCGCCGGGATAGATTTGATTCTGAGCGGGAGTCAGGCTGACAATCTCGATCTGCCCGCTCCCTCCGGATGGTTGCGAACTCGCCGGCGACGATGGCTGCACCACCTTTACACATCCCACCGGTATAATCGACACCGCTATCACAAGCACCAGGGTTGCCAGATAAATCCCGCGCTTACCGCACATATTTTCTCCTCGCCTTTTTTATTTAATTTACGGGTTGAATGATATCAACAGTTTTACATCGGGCCATTCAAGGCTATCGATGGCCCGGTTGTCGTTGGCTGCTTTATAGAACAGGGCTTCAACCTGGAACCTGTTGGGACCGACTGCAACGAGGTCTCTGATCTCCGGTGTAACATCAAGCTCAGCAGGGGATGATTTAAGCAACCCCCCCGCTGAAAATAAATTATTACCCGTGATATTAAAGTCCGGTAAACCCTCACCATATTTCACCTGCCAGATACGGAGACCCTCGAGATTATTAAAGGGGTCGCCGGTTACCACGCCCGGCCCGAATTTCAACTTGGCTACCCTGACGTTGGTCTTATTCAGGCTGAAGATGTCATAGCTGATAAACGCGCGGTGGGTAACACCATTGACATCATCGCCGACCCGATAATGCGTCGTGTCCTTGTCGCCGGTGGATGAGACGGTGCCGCTTTCCTGCTTGACCAGGTTTATAGTAACATCGGCACTGGCAGGACTAACAGGAATCTTGATTGTTTGCTTGGTTTCTGCTCCTTTGCCATCGCTGACCACACAGGTTACACTGAACTCGCCCGACTTGCTGGGTGCGCTCCAGGTAACCTGGTTGCCAGAGCCATTAATCGTACCTTCAGCTACGTTCCAGCTATAACGCACAATATCACCTTCGGGATCATTAGCAACACAGGTGATTGTAGTATGCCCGCCCGGAGTCACATTAACTGGCGTGCACTCAAGTTTGGTAATGACTGGAGCACGATTATCACTAACGCTTATCATGGTCCTGGCCTGGGCTGTATTTCCCTTGCCATCATCCACGGTCAGGATAATTTCATAGGATCCCTGCTGAGCCGGGGCCTGCCATGTATTATTTGCCCCTGAACCCCCAAATGCACCCCCCGTGGCCGACCACCTGTAATTCAGAGGTCCCCCCCCAGGATTATCTACAGAGCTGACAATGACCACCGTGCCCCCCGGTGTCGTCTGGTTCTGCACAGGACTTAGACTCAGGATAGAAAGCTGCCCGCTGTCCTGCGGCGCACTCGCCGGCGAACATGCAGCACTCCCGATTAGCACAGCCACAAAAGTTAATGAAAGGTACATCAACAGATATCTTTTTCGCATCTCAGTAATCCTCATCCTCCCTCAAACTGAGTCCAGTATATATAAAAAGCGGGACAAAGACAATCTGCATCCAAACTTTATTTGTTAGAAGGAACGATACTATAACTCCGTGCTTTCCATGCATCAGGCCCTGTTATCTGTACAGAGAAATTCCACATCTCACCGGGGCTCAGTGACTCTTTGCTGGCAGTAGCAATGCCCAGTTTGTTCTTTTCATAGTCATAAAAGGTGACTGTGATCAGACATCCCGCAACCGTCGTATTTCCCGGGTTCGTGGCTGTACCTGTTACTGCCGCCATGCTCTGGGTTTGTGGCGAATTGCCCGGAAATTGCCTGACCGTAAGCTCATGCTTGAGCAGGCGGAAACCGGGTCCCGAACTGCACGATATTAACAATGCCGCAGCTAAGACCAATATGCATAATTTACGGGCGACAGATGCCATCCTGCCTATCTATAACTCCATTATTTATTCGATGTTGTAATCTCATATCGAGCAACGTTCCATGCATCCCTACCCTTTAATTCTACCTTGAAGCCCCATGATTCTCCCGGACCGAGCAATGACTTATTATCTGAGTTTACGCCCAGCACATTGCCTTTATAATCATAGAAGCTAACGATCACTCTGCCATCCCTGATATTCCATCGTCCCGTATTCACGGCAACACCGCTCACCACCGCCGAGCTCTGTGTAGTATCGCCAGTATATTCCTGCACGACTATATGATGCTCCCTCACCTGTAATTCATTGCCTGCGATACAGGCGGCCGCTGTCATAATCAGGATACATAATATAAAGCTTATGAATAAGCTATTAGGCCTCATCATTTGCCTTATTACTTACAGCATTTGCTGGGGTCACGTACTATAACTGTAACTTGCGTTGTACCTGTGCTTGAATTTCCCTTTCCATCATCGACAATAACCATAATATTAAAATCACCATATGTCCCGGGTGCTTCCCATTTTACCGCCGGGCCTTCGCCGATTATGGTGCCTTCATTACAGACCCATTTATAGCGAAGTGGAGAGCCATCCTTACTGCTCGCACTGCAGGTAATGGAGGTATTGCCAAGCGGATACAGCGTAGTATGTTCGGCAGTTAACGCGCTAATGATGATGGGATTGCCGGCGCTATTGCTCGCAGCCGCTCCGTTGCAGGCCGAGATCAAAGTAATTAATATGATGACTGATCCCAAAAGCGCCCTGTTTATTTTTATTTTCAATTCAAGCTCCCTATCTGCAGATCGAATAAATATATGATAGAAGCGGCGTCTTATTTTAGCAAATCAAGTTTGTTAAATTGCATCGTGTTATTGTATTCTTTATAAAAAATTCGCAGAGGTAGACAATGGCTGAGCTTGAAAGCAAAATTAGAAATCTTTTAGATAGGACAATCATCGATAATAACTGGCGACAGAAAGAGTGCATCAACCTTATTCCTTCCGAATCCACTCCCAGCTTACTGGTCAAAATGTGCGAAATCTCCGATCCTGCCGGCCGCTATGCCGAGCATAGGACATTGAAAGGCAAGGAGGTCTATTTTTATCAGGCCACCGATTTCATCAGGGATGTAGAGGAAGAGGCAAGACGGGAGCTGAAAGAATATTTCGGCTGCAACAATATCGAGCTACGGCCGGTCAGCGGGAACATGGCCAATGAAGTTGTTTTCAAAGGCATCGTAAAGTTTCTCAACCGTGAAAAAAGCAAAGAGCAGCCATTCAGAAAAATGCGCAGTGTGATCAATAACGATCTGACAAAAGGGGGCCACTTGAGTGCACAGCCTATGGGTGCGCTGTTCAATTTTGTTGATGATAACCCCGAGACAGGCAAAGAAAATGTCTACCACTTCCCGGTTCAGAAAAATAACCCCTACAAGACAGATACTACCCAGCTTGAGGAACTGATCAACATAGTTAAACCAGAGCTGATCATTTTCGGGAAGAGCATGTTCATCTATCGTGAGCCTGTCCAATTTGTCGCCGATATTGTGCGCAGGATGAGCCCACGGCCCATCATAATGTACGATATGGCCCATGTATTGGGCCTTTACGGCGCCTTTCAGTCTCCCTTTGCGGAGGGCGCTGATGTAGTAACTGGCAGCACACACAAAACTTTCTTTGGTCCCCAGAGAGGTATCGTAGCCGGCAACATGGGAGCAGACACCGGGCTGGATAAACTCTGGATCGAGATAAAAAGCAGGGCCTTCCCGGGTTCCACCAGCAATCATCATCTGGGCACCCTTCTTGGTCTGCTGCTGGCCAGCTATGAAATGAACCACTTCAAGCAAGAACTGCAAACGCAAATAATTAAAAACGCACGCGCATTTGCACGCGCATTGAATGATATGGGCATGACCGTAGAAGGTGACCCGGCCGATGGCTTTACCGAGACCCACCAGGTGATATTACGCGTGAGACAGTACGGGAGTGCCGAGGATATTGCGCGGCGGCTGGAGGACAATAATATCATAACGAACTACCAGGCGCTTCCTGATGACGGCAGCTTTATCGGCTCGAGCGGACTTCGTACCGGCACGCAGGAAATGACCCGCTTCGGCATGAAGGAAAAGGACTTCGAACAGCTTGCCGGTTATATTGCTGACTGCGTAAAAGCCAACAAACCTGTCAAAGCGGAGGTCACTAAATTCCGTCAGAGATTCCTCGACATGCAATACTGCCTGCCCGCTGATAAATCGATTGGGTTGGCTGCCCAGGTCATAGCCTCGATGTTGCCAGGAAATGAATACCTGGATAGATTCGCTGATAACCTCAGGAAATTCATATAAACTACCCGCATTTTAAAGTATGCCATATCTCATTTAAAATTAGAGAGTCATATAGTTGCACAGACAAATATTATTTCATCAGCAGGCTGCTAAATTAGACACAGCTGAGCGAGCTGAGTAGAATAACCGCAGTAGTATACGGTCAATGACANNAATGATAAATAGATCAGCATATAAAAAAAGGGCTTTTGACTCATAACATGGAACTTGAAAGAATCCTGGTGGCAGCACGTGGAACCGGCGTAGATCAGAACGCTGTAGAACTGGCCTGTAAAATCAGCCGCAAATCCAAGGCCAAGATTTACCTGGTTTATGTAATAGAGGTTAACCGCAGTCTTCCGGTCGATGCTATAATTAAGCCCGATTTGGATAAGGCCGAAGAAGTATTGGTGGAAGCTGAAGAATATGCACAGGAAAACGATTTCGAAGTTGAAACCGAGATAATCCAGGCACGTGATGTAGGTCCAGCTATCATCGAGGTGGCCAGACAGCACAATGTGGATATAATAATAATGGGAATGAGCTACAAGAAAAGGTTCGGGACTTTCACCATGGGCAATGCCATCCCTCATGTTCTGGAGGAAGCTCCCTGTAGAGTATTGATATGCCGGGAACCCAAGGTATAAAACAGACTAAAAAAACTATAGTCATCATGGGTTGCGGCCGTGTGGGCGGCAAGCTGGCTGCGATGTTTGACGCCGCCGGTCACAGGGTAACCGTGCTGGATCTTGATGCCTACAGTTTCAGAAGGCTTCCTCCCACCTTTAGCGGTACCGCACTGATCGGCAACGGTACAGATGAGGACATGCTGCGCAAGGCTGGCATTGAATCTGCTGATGCCTTTATTGCCCTGACTCAAGGGGACAACCGCAATGTCATGGCGGCACAAATAGCCAAACACATTTTCAACGTGCCTCGCGTCATCTGCCGCATTTATGATCCCCTGCGTAAAGATATCTATGAGCATCTCGGACTCGAATCGATCAGTCCGACCGAGGTATTTGCAGACCTGCTGTTTAACAGACTGGAGAAAATATAGCCCGGGAAAGATCAATGTATATTGTAATCATCGGCGGTGGCAAAATCGGCTATTACCTGAGCAAAGCCCTCCTCAATCAGGGGCAAGAAGTATTGATAATTGAGAAGGATCTGCATATCTGTGAACGCCTCGAAAACGAGCTCGGCAGTTGTTGTATGAGAGGGGATGGATGTGAAACTGCGGTACTGAGCGAGGCAGGTTTAAACCGTGCCGATGTGCTGATTGCTACTACCAGTCATGATGAAGACAATCTCGTTAGCTGTCAGGTGGCCAAGCATCGTTACAAGGTACCCCGCACCATTGCTCTGATCAATAATCCAGTTAATGAAAACATCTTCAAGAAACTCGGCATAGATGCTACAATCTCCGTTACTAATACCATACTTGAACACGTGGAACAGGAGATACCTGCACACCCTTTAGTTCACCTGCTAACCATGAAAGGCAAAATGGAGGAGTTGATCGAACTGGTCATAACCCAGGACTCACCAGCACTGGGAAAATCGATCGGACAGTTGCATCTGCCCGACGATACCACCATCGTATTGCTCCTGCGCGAAAATGAAAAACCAAGGATACCCGGCGCAGATACCATACTGAGGGAAAATGACCGCATCATAGCCCTGACGACGACGAACAGTGAAAAGAGCATAGAAAGGAACTTACTCGGTTAACAGTGGTAGATTTGTATCAGCGCACGCTACTTCAATAGGCCGGTCAGGCACTTTTTCAATTTTTGATAAGTAACATCCAGCCCCTCATTCAGTATCCTGACATCCGCCACAACAGTCATAAAATTATGGTCGCCATTCCAGCGCGGCACAATATGTGTATGTATATGCGTATCCAGTCCTGCTCCCGCCACCCGACCTAAATTCATGCCCAGATTAAATCCATCGGGATGCGCTTCCTCACCAAGCAGCTTAACACCGAGTTGAAGCAGCTTTACGTGCTCCGCTGCCTCCTTCGCAGTCAGATCATTGATATTACCAATATGACGGTAAGGAGCAACCATGAGATGGCCTTGCGTATAAGGGAATGCATTAAGAATGATGAAATTATATTTGCCCCTGTACAGGATATAGTTGGCCTTATCCTTCTTCTCGGCTGGCTTATCGCATAATATACAGCTTTTGCTCTTATCGGCATTTTGTATATATTGCATCCGCCAGGGTGCCCATATCCTGCGCATATTCCATACCTCGCTATATTAATCACAGTTGATCATAGTATTGTATCACGATTATTGACTTTACTGCTCAAGCTTGCTATCTTAGTTTTATCCGGATATAAATATGCTTGACCTAAATTTTATAGCTCGTGGCGATGTCCCGGGCAATATTAAAAAGGAGATCTCCGAAATTGTCACCGATTGCTATAAAAAATTCGGAGATGTTGTGCCCTATAAAATCGAGGTATGCGCTTTTGATACAGAAGAACATATGGACAATTTTCTTAAACAGGAGAGTTTCAAGCTAAGTATACCTTATCACCAGAACGATGACTCTTCACCCTGTGCTTATGATGTGTTGCGTGGTTTTCCTCGTTTATTGATACCGGTCGATCGCCTGTCCAGTTACAGTAAGCAGGGACGGGCAGGCGCCATCAGACATGAGGCGGCACATACGGTTCTCCATGGGAGCTTGGAATACAATATATTTCAGATACCGGATGATTGTCTGCATACTGCGAGTGTAAAAGGTATCGACCGTGATAAACTGGAGGGCATTTTCTTTCAACTCACATTAGCCATCAAAGATCATGAAGCAACCCGCTTCCTGGTTGAACACGGTTTCATCCGTTGTCAGTTTGCCTATGCCCTGGATTGGATCAAACCCAGCGAGGGAGACAGGGGCGCATGGATGGCAGCCAGAACCACCCGGCAGTCACGTTTCATCTATACAAGCGCCCTGATGAGGCCGCTGCTTTTTGTAAATCCGTTGCTGTCGCTCCCCCCATCAAAGGTACCCGAGGAAGAAAATCTGCAACTGGGTGCCAGGGTCGAAAAGATGATAGCCATGTTGGGGGAAAGCGAGGAAAACAAGGTACTGCAAGTAGCTGCGGCCATAATCGAAGTCATGACTGGTGACACACATAATAATATCGATGCTGCTTTCCACCAACTCATGGGCCTTATATAAATAAAATTCTGATAAGTGAATCTCAATGAAGTACCATAACTCCGTCAACCTTGTGGATAATCTATACTGCTACATCTGGCAGGGCAGGGGAAATAACTGTAACACCTGTGTATTCGCCAATATCCTACAAGGGGATAAGCGACATGTTATCATCGATCCCGGACATATCACCAATGAATCCGGAGAGAATTGCTTCGACAGCCTTGAAGAGGCCATGATGCAGGATAATATCAAGGTCGATGATATCGGTCTGATCATCAACACGCACAGCCACCCGGATCATTGCGAGGCCAATGATCTGATAGTCGACAGGGCAGGAGCACAGGTAACACTCTCCCAGGAAGAGGACGATTTCCGTAATAGCATTGGGATGAGCCTTTACAGGGCTCTCAGCCTAAAAATGCCGCGCTTCAGACCACTATTCTATCTCAAGGAAGGCAATTTCGATCTGGGCAAAGATGACTTCAAACTGAACATAATCCTGACACCGGGGCACTCACCGGGATCTATATGCCTTTACTGGGCTGAGAAAAAAGTATTAATCACCGGTGATGTGATCTTTTTTATGAGTGTGGGGCGCACCGATTTTCCCGGCGGCGATACAGCCCTGCTGAAAAAGAGCATAGACCGTCTGGCAACACTCGATGTTGAATATATAGTGCCAGGTCATAATACCGAGCCCGGGGGTATAATTAGGGGTAGGGATCTTATCAAACGAAATTTCGAAGCAGTTCAGGACTATTTTTGAAGAGATGGAGACAGACGAGAAAATACTCCAGGCCATCCAGAACACATATGTACTGAGGCCTCCGCAACAGAAGCTCTCTACTTTCGGCAGCACCAATGTGTATTACTATATGATCACCGAGCTTATGCAGGAGGTTAATATAGTCAGAGAAGGACATGTGATCGCAGCCAGACCCAGGATCGTTACACCTTACTATCTGATCAACGTTGAGGGATTCAGTGGCGCAGCCAGACGATACGTCCAGATGATGGCAGAGCAAAGCCCCCATGAGCCCGGCATTCTCTATTCATATAAAAACGAGACTACCGAAACAAATATTATCTCACAGTCTCTGCCCGACATAGTTGACAAGATCAACCAGCGCATAGACAGCCAGAGTAACCCCCTGAGCGCAGTGATAAAGGGCGTGGAGGAGCTATGGGATGTCTCTCTGATGAAATTTACCTTCGAGTTGACCAGGAACTCCCTTCGACAAAACATTAATGAGTTCTACGCCAGCGGCAGGCTGCGCTCGGACGAGCAGGGGGTTCCCACAGATGCAATTGAAAATATCGAGGAGCTTTTTGGAATTGTACGCCGGGACCCCTCGCGTGCACCCGAACTGGTCAGCGAGCTACACCGGTGGGGCTTATGGTCGCAGTATCAGGACAGGTTCCTACGATTATTCAGGAAACATTGATTTCCGATATGCTTGATGGTGTATATTCTTAAGAGATGATTTGTGTGAATGATGAACTGGTTTAACCTGCCCTGGCCAGTATGCAGATATTCCTTGAGAACAATTTTACAGGGAACCTGTAGCCATATTCAGGAAATACCTTGAGGATGGAAAAACCGGACTTTTTCAACAGGCCGGCGATCTCCGGGTAGGTAAACAGGTAGTAATAGCGCTGCACCGTTCTATTATCTGTATGCCAGGGTACCATCACCTCCTTACCCCTGTTCCAGAATTGTTTCTGCCAGCGGTTCCAGACCGTTATGAAAGCTTCACCACCCGGCTTCAATACTCTCCTTAACTCGGCAAAGGCCCGCTCCCTCCGACTTTTTCCCTCAATATGGTGATAAGCAGCTATAGAGATGGCATGATCAAACACGTGATCAGCAAAAGGGAGACTCAAGGCATCAGCCGTCACAAGGTAAGGATTAAATTCATATTTGGAAGCATAGCGCAGGGCCTGCTTCATCATCTGTATAGAAGAATCAACACCATATAGCTCAAAGGCGCCTTTAAAGGGCAAAAAATCTGGCCCATGAGCGCAACCGATGTTTAAGAGCTTTCCACTGCCCCATCTTGCTGCAATATCATCGAGTTCTTTTTTAAAACGCGTTCGGTGTCTCAGGCGGTACCAGCTCTCAGCGATCTCCTCGTAGCCACTGTATCTTTTGTCTTTTCTTGTGACCAATTTCTTAATTTGCTAAACTTTCAACGTAGCTCAAATATAGCATAAAATGCACAGATGAATCACGCCAAGAAACTATCCAGAACGATATCAGGTGTTACCCCNNCCAACCTATACCGAGGCACCCAAGAGCTATACCCCCGAATCCCCTGCTGTATTGAGGGCACTGGCCTGCAACTTCGATCCTTACCAGCAGGTGGAATTACGGCTCAAGACACTGGAAAAGATGGGACACCCTTCTGACAAGATAGAACTTATCATCATGGGAGGAACCTTCCCGGCCTGCCCGCTGGAGTACCAGTATGGCTTCATCAAGTCCTGCTACGATGCCCTCAACGGACATATTTCCTCTAACCTGGAAGAAGCCAAGCACATCAATGAGACGGCAGAACGCCGCTGTGTCGGGCTATGCATTGAAACCCGTCCGGACCGGTGCGGTGAAGATGAGGTCAGGCACATGCTGGAATTCGGCACCACACGCGTCGAACTTGGCGTGCAGGCACTTGACGATGGAATCTACCAGATCGTGCGGCGTGGACACAGGGTAGCAGATGTGGTTAAGGCTACAGCACTGCTCAAGAAATATGGCCTTAAGGTCTATTATCACTGGATGCCCGGATTACCCGGCTCCAGCCGGGAACATGACCTCGATATGACAGAAACCCTTTTCTCCGACGAAAGATTTAAGCCGGATGGTCTCAAGCTTTATCCGACGCTGGTCGTATCCCATACGGAGCTGGAACAATGGTGGAAGTCGGGGAAATATATCCCCTATACCACGGCGGAGACTGTCAGCCT
>DFZI01000084.1:0-6991 GCA_002383665.1 Dehalococcoidia bacterium UBA4060 | reverse complement strand
TGCACACGCTGCCGGGAATACGGTCACCGTCTGCGTGAGCACTGGCAGATAGGCCAGCCCGAACTGCACAGATTGGAATATACAGCATCGGGCGGCAGGGAGGTCTTCCTCACCTATGAAGACAAAAATGGTACATTATTCGGCCTGCTAAGGCTGCGTATTAATGGTAAAAACCAGGATATCTACCCCGCCATGATAAGGGAAATTCATGTTTTTGGCAGTGAAGTGCCTATCGGCGTTCAGGATGAAAACGCAGCGCAGCATAAAGGCCTGGGAATGTCATTGCTCAGAGAAGCCGAGCGGATTGCACACAAAGAGTATTCAGCCGGAAGGATAGCCGTCATCAGTGGAGTAGGGGCCAGAGACTATTTCCGCACTGAATGCGGCTATGAATTGGACGGCTATTATATGACAAAAGACCTGTAGCTACGGATAGAGATGGCAGGCAACAAAATGCCCGGCCACTTTTTCCTTATATTCAGGCTCCAGGATAGAACATACTGGCATGACCCTGTGGCAACGTGTGTGGAAACGGCACCCTGATGGTGGATGGAGAGGNNGTTATTGAAGAACTCCTTTTTTTCGGCCATTTCTACGATCTTGCCCAGGTACATTACCGCCACACGGTCGGAAATATACCTGACCACCGACAGGTCGTGGCTGACAAAGAGGTAGGCCAGCCCATCCCTGTCTCTGATATCCATCAACAGATTCAGGATCTGCGCCTGCACAGACACGTCCAGGGCGCTGACCGGTTCATCGGCAATAACCAGCCTGGGGTCCATGGCCAAAGCTCGTGCAATACCAATCCTCTGTTTTTGCCCTCCACTGAACTCATGGGGATAACGCTCGGCATAATCCGCCTCCAGCCCTACCTTTTCCAGCAGGACAGCCACACGTTTCATGCGTTCAGAAGGATCACCCATGCCCTGCACTATCAATGCCTCCTCAATCGACCCTCCCACGGTCATCCTGGGATCCAGTGACGAATCGGGATCCTGAAAGACCATTTGGAGCTTGCCGCGCATCCTGCGCAAACCGAGCTTATCCAGTTCCATAACATTCTGCCCACCGAAAATTATCTGCCCGTCAGTCGGCTCCTCAAGTCGCATAATAGCCTTACCCAGGGTGGATTTCCCGCAGCCCGACTCCCCAACCAGGCCCAGGACTTCTCGTTCCCCGATGGATAACGAAACACCATCCACAGCTCTGATCTCACCGACCGGCCTGGATATAAGCCCGGCTGTGACCCGGTAATATTTCTTAAGGTTCCTGACCTGGAGAATAGCCGGCATACTCATTTATTTTCTCCGGCACGAGCATTATAAAGATGACAGGCTACCATGTGGTCATCAGCAATACCTGTCAGAAATGGCTCATTCGAACTGCATATATTCATAGCCATACTGCAGCGGGGATGGAAGGCACAGCCCGGCGGCAAATCCAGGGGATTGGGTGTATTGCCAGGTATGGAAGGTAGACGATTCAGATTGGATGAGATATCGGGCAGGCAGCTTATCAGCCCCCTGGTGTAAGGATGGGCTGGTTCCTCCATAATCTTAGCGACTGGAGCAAGCTCAACCACCTTACCAGCATAAACTACAGCTACACGATCGCCGATCTCCCTGACCAGTGACAGATCATGCGTGATGAAGATGATCGACATGTTGCGGCTGGTCTTCAGCCGTCTGAATATGTGCATGATCTGCGCACGTATGGTTACATCCACTGCGGTTGTCGGTTCATCGGCTATCAATATTTCAGGGTCACAGGATAGACTCATTGCGATCATGGCACGTTGCTTCATGCCGCCCGACATCTGATGGGGATACATCTTGAGCGCCCGCTCAGGCGCAGGTATCATCATCTCCTCCAGCAGTGTTTGAGCTTTAGCAATGGCTGCCCGATTATTGATATCATAGTGGACCTTGATCTGCTCCAGCATCTGATCTTCTATAGAAAAGACGGGGTTGAGCGCAGCCTGGGCATTCTGAAAGACCAGTGCAATATCCTTGCCCCGTACTGAGCGCAAATGTCCGGGCGTGCAATTCACCAGGTCTACTCCTTTATACAATACGTGTCCTTCTACGATCCTGCCCGGAGGGCTGTCAAAAAGCCTGAGCAAGGACAGGGCTGAGACCGATTTACCGCAGCCCGATTCACCCACCAGACACAGGCACTCGCCTTTGTTGAGTGAATAGCTCATCCCGTTCACAGCCTTGACTGTGCCCCGTCTTGTATAAAACCAGGTCTTCAGATTATCAACTTTTAGTATTGCATCACTCATAAGACTGACTATATGATGGCCCTGGGATCAAACGCATCCCTGAGTCCGTCTCCAAAAAAGTTAAAGGAAAGGACAGTTAAAAAGAGCATAATACCCGGCTCAACGGCCACCCACCATGCTGTATCTAATGTATGCTGGCCGGCATTCAGGATAGTCCCCCAGCTCGTGCTCAAGGGATCACCCATGCCGATAAAGCTGAGTGCTGCTTCCGCCATGATCACTCCGGGTATTGAGAGCGTGGACATCACTATGATCAGACTGGCCACATTGGGTATAAGATGGTTGAACATTACCCTTCCATCGCTGGCACCCAGTGCGCGTGAGGCTGTGATGAAATCCCGTGTACGTAGAGACAGTGCCTCACTGCGGATCAGCCGTGCTGCCCCCGTCCAGCCAGTCAGGCCGATAACAACCACAATAATCGCCAGGCTCGGCCCGAACAGGAAAACGATCAGCACCAGCAGCAGGAAGAAAGGAAACGTCATCATAATATCTGTAAATCGCATCAATACATTGTCTACCCAACCTCCCAGGTAGGCCGACAGCACCCCGATGAGGCTGCCGATAAAAATAGCGATCCCCGTTGCAATCAACCCCACCAGCAGCGATATACGCGCCCCTGATATCAGCATAGATAGCATATCCCTTCCCTTGCTATCCGTGCCCAACGGATGGTCCAGACGGCCGCTTATGACTGTTGTGGTAAATTCATCAGTCTTGATGTCATATACTGATTCCTGTCTGGAAAAGCCTAATGGCGGCATATTGGCGATATTAAAATCGCTATAAGTGGGGTCTTGAGTGAAGAATGGCCCGAGAACAGCCAGTAAAATCAGGAAACCGATAAATCCCAGACCTGCCATCGCCAACTTATGCTTCTTCAGACGTTCCCAGTAGTAACTGGCCAGCCGTTTGTTAAAATAAACGGAGAGCCTTGCCTTTTTTCTTGTCTGTTCCTTCAGCTCACTCATACCTTATTCTCGGATCGAGATATGTGTAAAGAATATCCGTCGCCAGATTAATAAAAAGCACCAGGAAAGTGCTGATCAAAGTAACGGCCACTACCACCGCATAATCATTAGCAAAGATGGCATTAAATGATACCTGCCCCAGACCCGGTATGCCGAATACGATCTCTGTCAGGTATGCGCCCCCGAACACCACGCTGCCCAGGTCGAACATGATTATGGTCACCAGCGGCAGCATGGCATTTCTGAAAACATGCTTGCCTATCACCGTCCTCTCGGGCAGGCCCTTGGCACGCGCTGTTGTAACAAACTCCTTGTGCAGGTTATCAAGCATGGATGAACGTGTGTAACGCACATAGCCTGCCAGCTCCCCGGTGCCGAGTGCCAGCACAGGCAATATCAACTGGCGCAGGTTTTCCAGTGACCAGATGGAGTAGCTGGTATCATAGTAGGTTTTAAACATGCCCAGGTTGACGGCAAAAGCCATGATCAACATCAACCCCAGCCAGAAGTTGGGTATGGATATCCCTATGAAGGAAAATATAGAGGCTGCATAATCAAACCTGGTGTTCTGTTTAACGGCTGACAGCACACCCAGACCGATGCCCAGCAGTATGGCAAATATCGTGGACAGCAAGATGAGCTGGAAGGAGTAAATCCAGTGCGACCCGATCAGGTCCATCACCGGCATCGAAGCGCTGAACGACCAGCCCCAGTTGCCCTGCAGCAGGTTACCCATGTAATCGAAGTACTGCTCAAGTAAAGGTTTATCCAATCCGTAGCGTGCTTCGATGGCCTGCCGGACTGATTCGACATCCGAGCCCCTGGCTGCGATATTGAGAATATAGCGGTCCACAGGCGAGGAAGGCCCGATGCGCAGGAGTATGAACGTGACGGTCAGGATACCCCAGGCAATGATTACACTGTAGAAAAGACGCTTGATTATGTAATTGCGCATTTAGTTTAACCGGTGTTTACAATGAGGCCTGGGCTATCCTGCCCTGGTAGTCACGCTACTCAAAGCGCCACAGGTAGCTATTATATCCCATGTTAATACCAGGCTCTATGCCCTTTACATTTTTCTGGAACCCCACGTTGGCACGGGTAAAAGTCAGGAAATCTACGGGCTGCTCTTCCGAGATCAGTCTTGCCAGTTGTCCGTACATCCCGGCACGGGCTGTCTTATCAAGACCATCCTTGGACCTGATTTTGTGGAATAGTTGGTCCACCTCATCATTGAAAAAGCCAAACGAGTTCAACCCGCCATCACTGGCAAAAAAAACTGCGCTGCCGGAAGGTGCCATGGGATCTGTGTTATGACCCATCAATGATAGATCCCAGGGCTCTTCGCTGACCGCTTCCGGTCCGTTGTTATAGCGCAGCTCCTGATCGCTCCCCGGTACCTTGTTCATCATATACTGGCGCAGAAGTGTGGACCACTGCACCCACTTTACCTCCACATCGATGCCGATATCGCTCAGCTCCTGCTTGATCAGCAGCGACATGGACTCCACAACATCACTGCCTGGGGTTGTCACCAGCAGCAGTTTGACCGGTTGTCCTGACTTATCCAGCAATATATTCTTATCGCCGTTTTTTGTGTATTCATATCCAGCCGACCTCAGCATTTCCATGGCCTTTTGCTTGCTATTCAACGGGGCCACGCCCAGCTTGAGCACAGTATCATCTGTGTACCAGGGAGAGGATGATGGGATGAAACTGTAGGCAGGCTCGGCAAAGCCCAGATAAATCCTTCTGACAATGGTTTCCTTATCTACAGCCATGGAAATAGCCTGGCGCACTTCCTTCCTGCGTAAACCTTCCCAGCCATTGGCTCTCTGGTTATAGGAGATGATGTTGTAACCACGTGTCGGTATGGTATAGACATTGATTCTGTCCATCTTTTTGAACTTGGCCACATTATGAGGCTCAATGCCGCAATAGGTTATATCACCCGCTTCCAGTGCAGCCTGCATCACCGCTGAGGTTCCCAGCACCTTGATGATATACTGCTGGAAATAGGGCGCCCCGTTATCTTTGCCCAGAAAGAAATCGGGATTGCGCTCCAGTACAAACTTATCATTTTTCAGCCATTCTTTAAACTTATAGGGACCCAGATTGCCGGTATAGGAAAGCTCATTGAACTCCCTGGCCTGTGTGAACTTCTCCACGTCGCCCTCATATTTGACCGAGATGTATTTGGGATAAGGTATAAGGTCATATAGTGTGTAGATGAACTCAGGTTGCACGGTTTTTCGGGTGATGGTGAACGTTGTCTGATTAATTACTTCAGGAGTCACAAAAACCTTTTTACCTCCGAACTCCTCCATCCAGTCCTCTCTGTAATTATAGTTAAGCCAGTCTGAAAACATCAGGTTCTTCAGCGTGTACACATAATCTTCAGCAGTTACCGGCGAATTATTGCTCCACCGCAGGTCATCGCGGATCGTGATGGTATAGGCCAGACCATCAGGTGAGACCTCGATATCTTTAGCCAGGCAGCGCAAGACGACATTAAAGTTATTGTCGTAGCTTGCCAGCGATTCCACCGTATAGCCGGCATAGGCAAACGAAGACGCATCGGCGGCAAGTATCCAGTTGAGCGTTTCAGCTTCGCCACCGGCCACATCACCCTCAATAAAAGTGCCTTTAGCCTCCTGTTTTACTGTTGTAGTGCAACCTGCCAGAGAAAGGAGCACCAATGTGGTTGCAGTAAGAATGGCACAACATCTCTCCCCTTTTGTAATGTGCAATTTACACCTCGCCCGGCTCTGTCAATGCCTGTCGTTCTTTATTCAAAATACCAGAACTGGCTATTATTAAACATGTTGATGCCCGGCTCGACGCCTTTCACATCCTTGCGAAAAGCATAGTTATCCTTGTAAAAAACCAGGAAATCAACCGGCTGCTCATCCGAGATCAGCCTGGCTATATCACCGTAGACTCGCTTTTTGCCCTCCAGAGTTAAAGCTTCGGCTTTGCCGGCCCTGTCAAACAGAGCATCAGCCTCTTCGTTAAAAAAGCCGAACAAATTATATTTCCCCTCGCTGGTAAAGAACTCAGAGCTACTCTTCAGCGCCAGCGGGTTGGCATGAGAAGAAAGGATGGCCAGATCCCAAGGCTGGTTGCTTACTGCTTTCGGCCCGTTGTTGAAGGCTGGGGTCTGATCACTGCCCGGCACTTTATTCATCAGCCCGTCCGTGAACAATATCTGACGGGTAGAGAACTTGGGTTCGATGTCGAGGCCGATCTGCATGAGGTTACCCCGGATAATAATGGCCAGATTCTGCTCAAAGTCACTCCCCATATCGATGATGAAATTTAGCTTGATGGGATTGCCCGCTTTATCCACGAATTTCATCGCCCCATCGATCATCTTCTGCTCATAGCCGGCACTCTTGATCAGGTCGATCGCCTTTTGCGCATCGTCAGTAGCATTCATACCATATTTATTCAAAACGCTTTCGTCGTATATGGGAGAATAGGGAGGGATGAAGCTGAAGGCAGGATCGGCAAAGCCCATATACATCGTCTGTATGATCATAGGCTTGTCAACAACCATGGAAATAGCCTGCCGTACCCTTACGTCCTTGAGGCCCTCCCACCCGTTATCGCGCTGGTTGTAGGCGAGGTATACGTAATAACCTGTGGAAACAGTATAAACCTGGAGATCGGTGTTACTGCGCATGCTGTTAGCTTCCTGAGGCTCAATGAAAGTAAATGAAACCCTGCCCTC
>DFZI01000008.1:21911-22797 GCA_002383665.1 Dehalococcoidia bacterium UBA4060 | reverse complement strand
TTACATTTTAGATGATTTAAATCGATGGGTCCTTTATCAAGACGAGCAAAACCAAATTCGGTGAATTCCTGGAGCAATGGTTAGAGAATTACCGGTTTAAACTATCGCCAAGAGGATATGAAAGATATGCTGGCATTATTAAGAAACACCTTATTCCTGCCCTGGGGAATATAACAGTAAACCAGCTTAAACCTGAGCACTTACAAAAACATTATACAGATTGCCAGCTAAAGGGGTTAAGCCCAAGCACGGTGCGATATCACCATGCAATTTTGCATGTGGCACTGGAGACAGCAGTTAAATGGGGACTGGCTGCCAGAAACCCTGCCGATGCGGCTGAGCCACCACGTGTCCGACATCATGAGATGCAAGTCTGGGATGAGGAGGAGATAAACAGGTATATCGAATCGGCTAAGGATAATCGATATTACGCACTTTTTTACACTGCCTTATTCACAGGTATGAGAAGATCGGAATTATTGGGGTTGAAATGGACGGACGTTGATTTCATAATGAGCCAGATACATGTTAGCCGTGGGCTGCACCATCTTAAAAACGGGAGCTATATCTATACTGAGACTAAATCGGACACGAGCAGGCGGACAATAGCCTTATCCCCGTCAGCAAACTTGGTACTGCAGCAGCATCGAGAAAAACGGAAACTGGAATGCCTGCAGCTCCAAACAAAATTTGAAGACAGCGAGCTGGTGTTTTGTGACACGGACGGGCAACCTCTGCGGCCCAACACAGTCACAAGGGCATGGGCTACACAGGCCAAACGGGCAGGTGTAAAAGTAATCAGGCTTCATGATGCAAGGCACACACATACCTCAATAATGCTCAAGCAAGGGATACACCCGAAAGTAGTCCAGGAAAGGCTGGGGCA
>DFZI01000008.1:0-21830 GCA_002383665.1 Dehalococcoidia bacterium UBA4060 | reverse complement strand
GGGGTGATTGGTAGCGCATACCGGATTCGAACCGGTGATCTCTGCCTTGAGAGGGCAGCGTCCTAAACCCCTAGACGAATGCGCCGAATAGTGGCTGGGGATCCAGGATTCGAACCTGGCCTCACGGATCCAGAGTCCGCTGTCCTACCGCTAGACTAATCCCCAGTGCTTGCAAATTATAGCAAAGCAACTTCGTTAACAGCAACCGCACGCGCCGGTTTCGCATATTAAAAGCAATAGCCTGTAAGCTAAATTATAACATTATGTAGTTTAAAATCCTGTGACAATAGCCATAGCGTTTTATATTGACAATATGAGAGTCGATGGTATAATTTTAAACTATAGTATAGATAGGAGGAGTATTTAATAATGAATAAGGTACTCGGTCTCATAGGGTTCTGGTGTTTCATCATTGGCCTGGTCGTCGCTGTAGCATGTGGTATCGTGCTTCCCCAAAATGAAATCATTGTAGTCGTTCTTGTAATCCTGGGCATCGTCATCGGCCTGCTTAATATCACTGCCAAAGAGATTATGCTTTTTCTGGTGGCAACTGTCGCTCTAATCGTAGCAGGGAATGTATTTGAACCGCTGACCGTGCTCGGCATCGGAACCATCTTGGATAATATGCTCAGCTATGTGGCCACTCTGATGGCTCCGGCAGCCGTCATTGCCGCCATCAAGGCGCTCTGGGCTGTGGGCAAACCTGGTGACTAATTAAAACAGTATTTGTAAATAAAGCGGGCTGTGCAATGCACAGCCCGCTTTGCTTTTCCGCCACAGTACAACATTAAAGAACCATGACGGTCATCCTTTCTATCCTTTTGGGCATTCACATCGTGGCTATTACATGTAAAAATATTAGACAACTAAAATGGACGATGCGTACGCGGTCCTGAGGAGTAAAGCCCATGCATTCCCAATGTGTCGAATGTGGCGGTAAAATCGACTGTGATGATATCATCTGTGCCAACTGCCTGGCTGATATAATCAACAAGCTCTATTTCAATAATCAGGGCATACAGAAAAAAGGCAGGGGCAAAGGACATGATATTAATAATTCAATAGATTATAAACCGGTAAAACGATTACCGGCATAGGTTTTAATCCCTCTCTTTTTCCCTCAGGCTGGCTTCATTCAAATCCACCCTTGCTGTAACAAAACAATAGTTGAATAGAATGAATGCCGTAGCGGCAAATCGGTCCGGGTTGTTGACAAATCTGTTACAATAATCGCATTCTATATCGACAGTGTAAACCAGCCACATGATTAATAAAATACAGGATAATATCCGGCAAACTTGGAAACCGGTCACAGCGGGTATTCTCGACATCGTATCGGGAGCTATAGGCATGGTGGGAGGGGTTTATCTGGTCATCCTCAGTCAGGTTTTCAGTGCAATACGTGAAATATTAAGACTGGACCCGCTTGTCATTCAGCGGATTGAGGATATCATCAGTCAGATGGTAGCGGTCCCATTTATAGTAGTGCTTATCGGCATCATCTCGATTATTGGCGGTGTTTATGCTCTGCAGCGGCGTATCTGGGGTCTGGCTATAGCCGGCGCCATCTCTTCCTGCATCGTGTTCCCTGTCTTCGGCCTCCCCTCTATCATCGTCACTGCCCTGGCCAAGGATGAGTTCAAATAATCCTGCCTTTTGGAAGGTTAAGCTTTGTCAGGCCTGGATGATCTTGAGCAGAAAACAGGGATAAAATTTAATAATATATCCCTCCTCAGGCAGGCACTTACCCACAAATCTTACCTGAACGAAAACCCTTCAGCCGGTGTTGATGATAATGAACGTATGGAATTCCTGGGCGATGCCCTGCTTGATTTCGTGGTAGCTGACAGGCTTTACAGTGATTTCCCAGACCTTCCTGAAGGCAAGCTCACTGAGATCAGGATCTCGCTGGTCAGGAAAGAAACACTGGCAGAAAAAGCATCCCAGCTCTCCCTGAGCAAATATTTGTTAATGGGGAAGGGAGAGGAAACGACAGGGGGAAGAAAACGGCCCAGCAACCTGGCTAATACTTTTGAGGCGTTGGTGGCTGCAATCTACCTGGACCAGGGTCTGGATCAGGTACGCACATTTATACTGGATATTTTTCAAAATGAGATTTCTTCGGTCAGGGCGGGTGACCTTGCCATAAACTACAAGGCGTTGCTACAGGAGCTGACACAGGATGAATACAGGTGTTTGCCTGAATACGAGGTCGTGGAAGCTACCGGACCTGATCACGATAAGATTTTCTATGTGTCCGTCTCTGTAGGCGAGGCCGTACTGGCTATTGGATCGGGAAAAAGCAAGAAGACAGCCGAAGCCGAAGCCGCCCGCCTCGCCTATACCAAGTCCATCACCAGGGGAAAATAAGCATCACCCCGCATACTTCAAGATGATAATCTCTGTCGGCTGCGGCAGACTGCCCTCTTTTATCTCTAACTCATCCGTTGACAGCTTTTTATAGTTGCCATAGCCCTTAGCGAAATCATCTGCAGTATATTTCAGCCACTGGCAATACTCCGTTTTATAGTGCATGGGTATGGCAATAGCAGGCCTGATACTGCGGCATAGCTGCACAGCCTGAGGTGCTTCGATTGTAAATACCCCACCCACAGGCACCAGCAATATATCCACCTTTCCCAGGGCATCTATCTGGTATTGCTTGAGCGGATGCCCCAGATCACCCAGGTGAGAGACATTCATGCCATCCACTTTAAAGCAAAAGATCAGGTTAGAGCCCCGCTCTTTTCCTTCCTTGTCATCATGATATGTAGGTACAGTTCGTATTTTGATATCCCTGATGGTCTTATCTACACTACTCTTGAGAATGACCGGTGATCCTTTGACTGGGCCAGTATTATCGTGGTCATAATGGGCATGGCTGGAGGTTACAATATCTGCCTCCAGAGTCACCTCTTTATAGGTCAAGCCCTCATCCACCTTGAATGGATCTGTAATGATACGTGTGCCCTTTTCTGAAGTTATCAGAAAACACGAATGCCCGAGCCATTTGATTTTCATTTCTCTCCTCCTGCTATTTACTCATAGTAATTGCCAGCCTTATCAACGTTCGGACACCAAATCCGGTTGCGCCCTTGACCAGCACACCTTTGTCCTTCTCAGACATAAAAGGACCGGCTATATCGATATGTACCCAGGGTGTATCACTGACAAATTCCTGCAGGAACAGGGCTGCCGTAATCGCACCACCATACCGGCCACCCGAGTTCTTGATATCTGCCACATCACTCTTGTTCTGTTCCTTATACTCTTCGGGTAACGGCAGTTGCCAGAGCTTTTCCCCGGCATCTTCGCCAGCCTTCAAAATCCTGTTGGCCAGGGTACGGTTATTGGAGAAGACACCTGCATAGATATCACCCAGAGCTACATGGCAGGCACCGGTGAGTGTGGCAAGATCGATCAAAGGCGATATTCCCTGTTTCACTGCATAGGAAAGTGCATCGGACAAAATAAGCCTGCCTTCGGCATCAGTATTAACCACTTCAATGGTCTTGCCGCTACAGGCTTTAATAACATCACCAGGCTTAAGAGCACGACCACCTGGCAGGTTCTCGGTGGCAGGTACAATAGCCGTAACATTTATCTTGAGCTTGAGGGCAGCCACAGCACCAATAGCGGCAATAACGTCAGCACCGCCTGCCATATCACCTTTCATGTCTGACATATATTCCTGCGATTTTAATGATAGGCCACCGGAGTCAAAGGTCAGTCCTTTGCCGATAAAACCAATTACATTGCTGTCCGAGGGATTGCCCTTATAGCTGACCATGATGAACTTGGGCTCCTCCCTGCTCCCCTGCGCCACACCAAGTAGAGCATACATACCCTCCTTTTCTATCCGTTCACGGCTCCATGCTGTGAACTCCAGCTTGTATTTAGACGCTATTTTTCTCGCCTCCTCGGCCATCATGGACGGCGTCATATAATTGCCCGGCTGATTGACCATATCCCTGGCCAATATGGTTGCCCCGGCAATTATCCTGCCTTGTTCAATACCCTTTTTAACTGCTGCGATCTTTGTGGTGTCCTTCTCAAGAATGGTTAATGCTTCCAAATCCTGGTCTTCATCTTTTTTGGTTATATAGTGCCGGAACCGGTAAGCACCCAGCAGGCTTCCCTCAGCAATGGCGGCTGCCGCTTCACCGGGTTGTATGCCGCCTGATCCTGCACCATGCAGGATGGAGGCAGCTGTCCTGCACCGGTGAGACCTGAGCACTCTCACCACATCGCCCATTATGCTTCTTATACGCTCTACATTCAGGTCCTTTTTCTTGCCCAGCCCAGCGACAACGACCAGCCTGGCAGGCACCTTACCCAGGCTGTGGATTACATGAGATTCACCCTGTTTACCCTTGATCTCACCCAAATTAATCATGTCGCTGATGGCACCGTTTAAGGCCTTATCAATAGCGCCAGTTGCCCCACCTGGACTGCTCACTCCCTCAAACAGATTAACTATCAGCGCATCGCACCTGATATTGCATATGTCACCCGATTTTACTTCAATTTTCAATTGTCCCTCCGAACAAATCTATTATGTAAACATCCATACTATCAACTACACCCTGAATGTCAATTTTAGTCCAATCCCAATTATAATCAAATCCCTGCTTCTTTTCCTGAATAAAAAACTTCAGCAACGTGTCAACTCATTTAAGGATGTTGCAAGCCAGGAGACGCTGATAGGGTGTCTGAGCCTTATCATGCTTTCGCTGGAGTTTTCCATTGGTTACCTCTTTGCTCCTCATATGCATTACGGGTTGGAAGAGGTTGTAGTATAACCAGAGCTGGTCGTAAAGGGCATTGAGAGCGGCACATTGGGCGCTACTATCCAGGCGGTCGTATCCTACATAAGCCCGCACCAGTGTACTATTCTTCTGCTCCACGAAGCGGTTATCATTCTTGTGATAGGGGCGGCTGCGACTCAGTTGCAGTCCCGTAATTTCCTCGCCGAAGTAGCGGATGAGGTGGGCATTGAAGAATTCGCTGCCGTTGTCGGGGTGTAGATGCTTGATGGGAAAAGGTAAGCGCTGCTGCACCTTTCTGAAGCCTCTCACCATGGCCTCCTGGCTACGCCCCAGCACCGCCACCCGCTCGCTCCACCCTGTGGCGATATCTACCAGTTGCAGGGTATGCACATAGTCGCCAGCCGCGATTGCGCCACAATGGTGCCCCAGATCAGTCTCGAAACTACCGGGGATCTCGGTTCTCCAGGATAAGCGCTCCATGGGGACGTCCTGTAATAGCCGGTTAGGTGGTTGAGGCTTGCGCCGGAGAAGCTTGGGAGTATCCTGCTGGAAGTGCTTTATCATCCGCTGCACGGTAGCTCGGCTGATACTGCCCAATGCCATTTCTATTTCTGTAGTCAGCCTCAACTCCTCCCACTTAGCCAGTTGATGGGCCGTCTCCTGAAGCACTGGTGTCAGACGCTCGGCACACACATAGTCCAGGCTCTCCCAAACTACCCGCACCGCCTCAGCTACAGCGCGACCATAGCGCTTTTGCCTCGCTACTGGCTTCCTTGGTGTACGCTCCAGACTCGACATGCCCATCAGCCTTATCAGGCTCTTGCGGTGTAACCCAGTCACCATTTCCATCTCCGTGAGTAAGCGGCTCCGCTCCGCTTTCTTTGCCCTGCGATACCCTGGTGCCACCAGTTTCCGATACTTTCTCCGTTCATTTATGCTCATCTTGTCATCGTTTGGCATGTTCCTCCTCGGTAACATTTTTAGTTGAGTGAACCATACCACCTTTAGTAACATTTTAGATGAGTGAATGCGATTGCTTGACAGCACAGGGAGGTTAATATAGTATATCTGAGAAGTTTTAGTAGCTAAACTGTAATAGGTTTTGTTTGGGGCCTGTCTTTTGGTTAGGTTGGAAATATATCGCAGCGATCCTGTAAGATCTATGAGGCTAATTTAGGGTTATAAGGATAATTTTGCAAGAACAAGCATAATAATGCCATTAACAGCGTAAAACAAAATAAATCAGGAGGATAAGGATATGAGAAAAGTAGCTGTACTGGGCGTCGGGATGACGAAGTTCAGCGGCAAACAAACCAAGACAGCCGTGGAGCTATTAGCTGAAGCTGCCATGGATGCCATCAACGAGTCGAATTTGAAACCTAAAGACATTCAAGCTCTGTTTGTGGGTAATGGTTTAGGAGACTTTTCCGAGGGGCAAATGCAGCCACAGGCTTTCGTCGCTGATTATATAGGAGCCTTTAATATCCCGGCTAACCGATATGAAAATGCTTGTGCCTCATCCAGTGCCGCATTCCGAGACGCGTTTATGTGGGTAGCCTCGGGTTTCTATGACATTGTACTGGTCGGCGGTGCTGAGACTGCTGCTAAGATGGGAACACCTTTAGCCACGCGAACCTTTGCCATGGGCAGTGACAG
The DNA here is from genome assembly GCA_002383665.1 of Dehalococcoidia bacterium UBA4060. GTDB lineage: Bacteria > Chloroflexota > Dehalococcoidia > GIF9 > UBA5629 > UBA6808. The sequence goes on along the minus strand of DFZI01000008.1, from coordinate 15,405 downwards.
CCGCTATGAATCTCCCTGCGGGCTCACGTTCCCGGGCGTTTTTGGCTTACTGACTCATCTTTACTCAAAAAAGTATGGTATTCCATTGGAAAAGCTAAAGCAACAAATGGCCCAGGTCTCCATTAACTCGCACTACTATGGTGCTCGCAACGCGAAAGCTCACTTTCGTAAAGAGATAACCATGGATGATGCGATGAACAGCGCTATGGTCAGCCAGCCCCTGCAACTTTACGATTGCTGTCCGTTCTCGGATGGTGGTTCAGCAGTTATCCTGGCCTCAGAGGAAAAGGCCAAGAAGCTAACCAATAAACCGGTCTATGTTGTCGGAGTCGGGCAGGCCTCCGCCGGTAATTTAATGAGTCAGAAGGATTATCTGCCCAGAATCAGGTCCAGGGAGCTTGCTTCCAAACAGGCCTATGACATGGCTAAGCTCGGTCCCAAGGATATAGATGTCATCGAGCTTCACGATTGTTTCAGCATCGCAACCATCATCGCCCTGGAAAGCGTGGGCATCTTTGAGTATGGGAAATCTGGTGAAGCTGTCATGAAAGGTGAGACCAAAATCGGAGGCAAGATAGCTGTAAATCCCTCAGGGGGACTGAAAGCCAAAGGGCATCCTATAGGGGCCACGGGCACGGCTCAGGTTTATGAGATAGTCAAACAATTGAGGGGTGAATGCGGTGAGCGCCAGGTCGAAGGAGCTAAAGTGGGCATGACGGATACGCTCGGTGGCGACGGCGGCACAATTTGCAATGCAATTTTGCAACGGGGCTGGTAATTTCGCTTATTCTTAAAGGAGGCTACAATGGAACATAAGCTTACTTTCAAAGATTATAATGAGGCGCTTAAGCAAGACAAGCTGCTCGGCCTGAAATGCAAAAAGTGTGGTGCCATCACAGTGCCACCCAAGATAATCTGCGGGTCATGCATCAGCGCAGATATAGATATCGTCGAATTAAGTGGCAAAGGCAAAATTCAGACGTTTACTACCGTCTTTGTACCCCCGGAGGGGCGTGAGGCCGAAGCACCCTATATTATTGTGATGGTTGAACTTGATGAAGGACCCTGGCTAATGGGCAACCTGGCTGGTGTTGACCCAGCCAAAGTAACCATGGATATAATCGGCAAACAGGTTAAAATGGGGCACGCAGTATTTCCCGGAGATAAATACTCTGCCGGAGATGCAGCCCGGCCGCTTTTTAGCATTGTGGCTTAGGTCTTTATCACCATCAAATACAAATAGAGATTTTATCGAGTTCACAACCGCCCTTTGTGAGGTTTACTTCAGCGCTGCATAGACAGCCGCAGCACCGAAGAAAAATCTGTGGGCTGTGATCTGTCTGAAGCCGGCTTTGAGCAGAAATTTCTGCGTCTCTTCTGCAGAATAAAAATGCAGAGCCGAATCTAACAGGTAGCGGTAAGCTCCCCTGTTGCCTGAGAGCAGGTATCCGGAAGGGAAGACCCAGCACCTTAAGTAGAGATGGTCGAAAAAACGGATAAAGGCCGATCCGGGCTGACTGCTCTCCACGATGACAAACCTGCCCTCCGGCCTGAGCACGCGCAGGATTTCGTCAAGGTATTTTGGGGTTTCGGGATTTTTATAGGTCAGGTTGCGGAAGGCAAATGAGATGCCGATGCAATCGAAAGACCCGTTGGGAAAGGGCAACCTGCCCACATCGGCATGGATAAAGCGTATGTTCTGTCCCTGCGATAGCATTTTCGCTTTGGCAGTTGCTATCTCCAGCATGGGACGGCTGTAATCGGCGCCGGTAATCTCCGGACTGTAATCGGCCAGCTTTGCTATGGTGATGGCGAGGTCGCCGGTGCCGCAGCAGATATCCAGTATACGGTTCGGCCTGCCCTCCAGACAGGCCTGTGCCGCCCGGCTGCGCCAGCCTGTGTCCATGCCCAGGGTAATGACGTGGTTGATCAGGTCATAACGTTGGGGTATCCGTGTGAAGATGTGGTAAAGAGGACGGCTGGAAGTTTCTGCTGTCATGGCTGATTACAGCTTGATAAATCCTGCGAGTATGTAGCCCGCTCCGATCAGCAGTTGCGTCAGCAAAACGACCATTACATTGCTGGACATGGCTAATACGATCCTGTTGATATCATCATATTGGAACGAGCCGCATATGGCTTTGATGGCTACCGGCAGGGTGAGCAAGGCGAGGAGTGTGAATACCGGCATCGCCCCGAGAATGACAGCTACGATGACCCAGATGTAGACCAGCAGTGTTACGCTGGTATATACGATGGCTGCCTTTTTATGTCCCAGGGTTATTGGCAATGTCTTGCGGTTATTCACTTTGTCGGCCTCCACATCAGGGAACTCGTTGAGCAGGAGCAGGTTATGTACCAGGAAGCCCGAGGGCACCGAAGCTATCAGAGCCTGCCAGGTGTACATCCCGGTCTGGGAAAAATACATTCCCAGCACCGGCAGGAGGCCCAGACCCAATCCCGGTGACCATTCCGGCCAGTGGCATTTCAGGATCAATGGACTGTACAGCACCACGCATAGGGCTGCTACTATCAGGAGGGGCAACAGCAGCCAGCCTTTGGTCAGGATGAAATAGATGCCTACAGGTACGGCCAGCAGAAGTGTGATAATACCTATCCAGAGTACTTCACGCTCTGTCAGCCGCCCGGCCCTGATCATGCCGCTGCCGCCGCTGAAAGGGGTGATGCTTATGACCTTGTCTATGCCACTCCGGTAGTCGAAATAGTCGTTGAGCGAGTTGACGCTCATATGCGTCAGGATGAGGCCAAAGGTGGCCAGTAATGCCTCCCAGATATTGAAGAATCCGTCATACCAGGCAATGCATGCTCCTGTGATGCCGAGGACAACAGAAAGCATGAGAAACTGGGGCCTGGTCTCAAGCAGATAAAGTCCGAATTTCATAGCGCTTCCACATTGGGCAAAAACTGCCTTATTGTATAACAGAAATATATGTATAAGGCCATTACATAACCCCTTTCGGATAGGTGTCTCCTTCTGCCATCATGAGCTTAACTATTGACCTGACGTCTTCACTGGCTTTGGAGTTACCTGGTGGTATACCCTCAAAAGCCGCAGCGTTGAGCTCAGGGTCGAAATAAATGGTGCCGAAGATCTTAACACTCCTCCTCTCAAGCTCTACCATCATTTTTTGACGGGTCTGTTCCGAGGGGACCTTATTGAGGATCGCACCTACACGGCTGATCCCCATACCCTCAGCCATATAGACAATCTTCTCTGCCAGCACCATTGACTCATAGCTTGGCTCGACAATCACCAGCACCATGTCCACATACCGCTCCACTCCCCTGCCAAAGCTTTCGATGCCTGCTTCTGTGTCGGTGATGACGATCTCCTTATCCTGCACATTGAACTTTTCCATAAGGTCTCGGGCAATAGATGCCATAGAACAGGCACAGCCCTGGAAGGGGTCTTCGATTTTACCTACCATGAGGAACTTGAGGCCGTCACTGCCGCTGACAAACTCTGCAGGAATATCTTTGAAGGTAATCAGATCAGGTTTGAGCCATTCGGCATCTTTCCCGTTTGGATGAGATGCGGCCAGTGCCGTCATTAAAGCCCTGGGTTGTTCCTTGAGGCCGAACTGGCGGAACAGGCCGGGGTTAGATTCATCGGCGTCGAGCACAATCACATTGTAGCCAGAATCCTTCAAGGCATTCGCCATCAGTGTTACCACAGTGCTTTTGCCCACACCACCCTTACCACATATTGCCACCTTTTTTACAGCAGCATTTCTCGTTGCATGGGCTTTCAGATATTCTCGAATCTTTTTGGAGGCCTCAATCATTTCATCCTTGCTCTTAGCAGTGCACATGCCACAGTCTATGCAGGCGTCGTCATCATAAAAAGCTGCCCCCATAGGGCAATGGAATAATCCCATAATAGTTACTATTAGTATATAGCCAGGCTCTCCGGGATATGCTCCGGAGGCCGCACCAGTTTCATGCTTGCAGCCTCTGTCGGGCAGGTTACGACGCAACATCCACACCCCCGGCATATCTCAGGATTAATATAGGCCCGTTCATCACCGTATTCCAGGCAGGGCTTCAGGGTAATAGCGCCGAACTGACACTGGTCAATGCAGCTGCCACAGGCATTGCAATTCGCCTGGTCAATCACAGCCTGAAAACGACTGGGGGTGGCTGACCTGAGAGCCATGCAACAGCAGTAGTGGCAGTTGCAGAGCAACTGGTTGATCTCTCTCTGATTTACAGTTATATTTACCAGGGGATACTGGTCAAGCTTATCCAGAAGCTCGATGGCCTGTTCATAGGTGATTTTTCTGCCAACACCACGTTCAAAATTATACTGGGCAGTCCTGCCCAGGGTAAAGCAAACTTCATCGGGTACACCACACCACCTGTCGGTGTGAGAGCGCTTGCAACCACAGTGGAGTAGAACTATGGGGTTTTGAGTCCTTAGTATCTCCCACACGTTTTCATAAGGCATAACACCAGGGACATTCTCAATGGATTTCCAGCGGGGTATCACTCTGAACTCACCATCGGGACGTACATCCTGAGGCGCAGGTTGCTTCATGGGACTGTCAAATAAACCCCAGAGGTCAAAATAGCTCCTGCCCAACACCTCATCGTACTTGGGGTTGCCTAAGGCCGAATCATGGAGCTGGATAAAAGTGCGTGCCATCGAGGGGCCTTTTTTGGTGGGGAAGACAAGTCCCTTCTCAAATAGCTCACGGATGTGTCCATCCACGACCTTCTTGCCCATGCCCAGCTTCTTAGCAAACTCCTCAGTCACCTCCAGCGTCCGACCAGACGTGTTTGGGAGATACGGGTCCGGCAGCGCTGCCACGATTTTTGCCTGCTCTACGTTAGCCAGCTTTGCCAGTATCCTCTGAAATTCTTCAGAGTCTTCCATGTCAACCTTTGCAGCCAGCTCCTTATAAATGGGGTCGATCGGACCCCTCTCCCTGGCAACTCGTTCCTTCAGTGTCTGGTAAATCTTTTCTGGGTCAGCCTTCTTGTCCATCCTTTTGTTACTCCTTATCGCCTCTTTTTAGGTATCGGAATAATCCCCATCTACCAATGGCGCTTCCAACTGTAAAGTATATAATCCGGGCTAAGTGCTTTCAAATTGAACCACTGCCAAACAGAAGCGCACTGCAAGTTTATACTATGCCAGACGAGCCTTGCAGTGAATGCTGTTCAATTCCCCTGTGGGAATTAAATGCCGGCCGGGAAGATATTTATGCCCCAGTACCCAAGGTAGGCGAACAGGATGTGCTTGGGCAGCCTGCCCAGCGTGCCGACCAGCAGGAATCTCCAGAGGGGATATTTGAGGATGCCGGAGGCAATGCCGGCCAGGTCGAAGAGCGGGTTGGGGAACATTGCCAGCAGGAAAATTGCAATATCGCCCCACCTGGACATCCAGCCTGTGACCCTCTCGTAATGTTTGGTGCTCGAAATGGCCATGCGTCCGCTGTACCCCAGCAGGTAACCTGTGGTCTCGCCTATAGAGGCGCCGATGCCGGAGATAATGCCGGTCCAGAGGGGGTCGAATGCCCCTGCAGATATTGCACCGACCAGCGAGGTGAGCGCCAGCCCGGGGATGGGGATAACAAGCGTGGCAGAGGCAGCCATAGATATAATAAAGATGGCCAGGTATTTAAGACCTCGATATTCGGCCGTGGCCAGCGCAAAATCAACGATGGCCTCCCTCTGCCAGAACAGTATGACTACCAACACAATGACAAACAGCAGGGAGGCAAGCTGGAGGAGGTGGTCTTTGTTCCAGAATGGCTGTTTTGTGCTGTCCTGAGTGGGAATCTGTTCTGACAAATACAATTCCCCTGTCTTTTTTACAATATTATCATATTTGCGGCAGCAGGCTGGCGTATTTTTCTGTCCTGCTCAGCCCGGCCTCCGACTGCACCAGCCACGTCATCCAGCACAGCTCGATAGCGCGATATCCCGTGAGAGGGGCCAGCCTTTCAAGTAGCGATACGAAGTCAATGTCGGTCCGGGGACGCTCGATTCCGGCCCGGTCAAGAATTTCGTAGATAACCTTCTTGACTATCTTATCAGGCATTACCGTATCTACGCCTCCCATCATCCGCAGGTATTGATAGGTGTTGATGCCCACGCCTTTGATGCTGCCGATGGGATCCTTTTGCCATCCCTCAAGCGGGGCTTGCCTGGCCCAGTGGATGAGGGCCTGGCGGTCGTCCAGCAAATGTTTCTGTTTAAGTGAGGCAAGATAGGCTGCGATCTCCCTCGCCACCTTCCATGATCGGGCATTTCTCCAGATATTTTTCAGCTCTGTGTCCTTGGTCACGGCCAGGTCTTCCATGCTGTTAATCAGCCCTGTTTCGACATATTGGAGGCGAAACAGCTCAACTCTGGGGACGACGGACTGGAAGTAGTTCAGGCCAATGGAATCAAAGGCGGCATCCACTACCATAAGAACGGCATTGGCGTGCCATCTTGCCGCAGCCAGACACCGATCGCAGTGCTCATGTACCATCGGCACACGTGACATATAACTGTCTACGATATTTTTAAGGTCACGTATGTTTCTATTTTCTTGCATAATTCAGTTGAATATCAAAGGCTAAGTTTTTCTCCATCCCAGGATGATAAGGACGGTGATGCCTATGCCCGCGATGACAGCCCCGGCCCAACCCATCAGGGAGAGTGCTGTGACGATAATGCCTGCCATCAGCACACCACAGAATATCGAGATCAGGGAGGGCAGAAACCTCAGACCCATGATAAAAGCCAGTATGGAGCCGGTCCAGGCTCCTGTGACGGGCAAAGGGATGCCGATAAAAATTATCAGCCCCAGCCATTCGTATTTCTGGATGGTCTTTTCATGTTTCCGTGTCCTGGCGAAGACCCAGTCCATCAGCTTCTTTCCCGGCCCTGCCAGGCTGATCAGCCTGGCAATTGAATCGAAAAATAGCAGGAGTATGGGGATGGGTAACATGTTACCCACGACCGAGATAAGGAAGGCCCACCACCAGGGCAGGCCAAAGGTGTAGATGCCTATTGGGATAGCTGCACGCAGCTCGGCGATGGGCAGGGTTGCGATCAGCATTACGATGAACTCAGGCGGGATTTTCAGCGCAAGCAATTGTTCCAGCATGATATCTGGCAAAGTCCTTTAGGCCATAATTTTCACATTATATCATCTAAGTAAATTTCAATGGGGAAAGCTTGCAAGGGCTGTTGCACAATGATCAGTTTATGTTTTATTCTTAATACACAGTAAATGAAATATTTTTGGTGAGGGGAATAATGTCAGGACATTCGAAATGGGCAACTATCAAACGTGCCAAGGGTGCTGCCGATGCAAAACGCGGTGCCATGTTTACCAAGCTAACCCGTGAAATTATCATTGCCACACGGCAGGGTGGACCTAATCCCGAGGGCAATTTCCGCTTACGTCTGGCCGTACAGAAGGCACGTGATAACAACATGCCCAAAGATAATATCGAGAATGCTATCAAGAAGGGAAGTGGGGCTGCCGAAGGAGCTACCTTTACCGAAATGGTACTGGAGGGTTACGGGCCGGCTGGGGTAGCTATACTTCTGGAAGCCATGAGCGACAACCGCAACCGTACAGTCTCTGAGGTACGGAGTACCTTTCAAAAATACAACGGTAATATGGCGGAGGCCGGCAGCGTGTCATGGCTTTTTGAAAATACCGGAGTGATCGCGGTTGAAACGGCCGGTGTCGATCCTGATGAGCTTTCCCTGTATGCCATCGACGCCGGTGCCAAGGATGTTAAGGAAGATAAGGGCCTGCTGGAGATCTATACGGAACCGCAGGATTTTGAAACGGTCAAGTTGGCGATTGAGAAAAGGAAGAAGCCTGTATCGGCTGAAGTTACTATGGTGCCGAAGACCACTGTAACGCTGCCGGAAAAAGAGGCCCTGCAGTCTGTTAAACTGCTGGAGAAGCTGGAAGACCTGGATGATGTACAAAGGGTCTTTTCCAACCTTGAATATACCGATGACCTGATTGAAAAACTGAAGGCGGAAGTCTGATGTTATTCCTGTTTAAATTAAATACTATTTGGCAGAATAATTGTATACCGCCGATTAAGAATGAATGGAGGGATACAATAAAATGTACAGGAAACTCGTCATTGTATTATTAGTGGCAACCCTGTTTTCGCTTGTCTCCTATTCATGTACCTCGACGCCTGAGACAAAGCAACCATCGGAGCCGGCCGCAACGACTGCGCCTACTCCTACTCCTACAGTCCAGGAGGAGCCAGCGGTTAATATTACAATGCCTTCCAAGCAGGATATGCCGGTGATAGAGTTCAGCATCAGCCCTGCCACTATCACAGCCGGGGGATCTGTCACGCTTACCTGGAAGGTGACCAACGCAACCAGTGTTATGATTGATCATGGTGTAGGCAGCGTGCCTGTATCCGGCACGAAAAATGTCACTCCCACTACTTCCACCATATATAAATTGACGGCATCCAACGCATCGGGCGCCTCAGCGGTCAAAACTGTATCGGTCATCGTTAATCCGGCTTCTTCCGGAACCAAGAAATAAGGCGGGAGTGGCTGTTGCGAGTATTGGGCATTGATCCCGGCACACTGAATATGGGCTATGGAATGGTCGAGGAAAAGGATGACAACCGGATCGTTATGCTGGCCTGCGGAGTGCTGACAGCGCCGCAAAAGATGCCCGTGGAGGAACGGCTATGTGCTCTGTATGAAGGCCTGCTTAAAGTGGTTGAAAAATATCAGCCGGAAGAGATAGCGGTAGAGGAGCCGTTTGTTGCGAATAATGCACGCTCTGCGCTGGCCATAGGCCGTGCCCAGGCCGTTGCTATACTGGCAGGTGCGCAGGCAGGGTTACCGATAGCCCGCTATATGCCAACTCAGGTCAAACAGCTTGTCACAAACTATGGCAGGAGCAGCAAGGAGCAGGTCCAGCAGGTGGTCAAGCTGCAGCTTGGAGTGGCAGAGCTGCCCGAGGCCAGTGATGCTGCCGACGCCCTGGCTGTGGCTATTTGCCATCTGAACCATAAGCGACTTGATCGGATTCTTGGAAGAGGGTATTGAGATCGGGGTATGATAGCTGCTATTGAAGGAACACTGGTCAGTAAAGGCAATAACACGGTCATCGTCAAGGCCGGACCTGTGAGCATCATGGTAAATGTGCCGGGCTCAACGCTATCCCGACTGAGCAGCATCGGAACCACGGTATTTTTGCACACACATATGTATGTTCGCGAAGATATCCTCGCATTGTATGGCTTTTCATCTCTTCACGAGATGTCATTGTTCGAGCAGTTGATAACCGTGAGTGGCATCGGTCCCAAAGTAGCCCTCTCTCTGCTGACCACGCTGAGCGCTGAGCAGATCACCACGGCCATCATGAGCGGCAATGCCGACCTGCTCAGCCAGGTGCCGGGTATAGGCAAGAAGACGGCCGGACGCATCATACTCGAGCTCAAGGGCAAGCTGGAAAAAGGCTGGGAAGGCGAGGCTATCGCACCTGTTTCACTATCCGACAGCGACGCGGTGGCGGCACTTACCGGGTTGGGGTACTCCATCAGGGAAGCTACGCAGGCACTGTCCAGCATAGCCGTCAGCGAAGGCATGACTGTGGAGGACAGGGTCAGGCTGGCCCTGCAGCAGTTAGCCAGGCAGTAGAATACTTGCTGAGTTACATTTAGGCTTTTCCACCACCGGATTTTATAATTAAGGCATGCCTCCCTTTAAGATTCGATCTGATTTTGGTATGACCGGCGATCAGCCTCAGGCTGTCGAGGCGCTTGTCGGTGGAGTTGAGCAGGGTTTTGACAGGCAGGTGTTGCTGGGTGTGACGGGTAGCGGCAAGACCTTTACCATGGCGAACGTGGTAGAACGCCTGCAGCGGCCAACTCTGGTGATGTGCCACAATAAAACACTGGCGGCCCAGCTTGCTGCTGAGTTCAAGGAATTCTTTCCCGACAATGCTGTGGAGTATTTTGTCAGCTATTATGACTACTACCAGCCAGAGGCCTATATACCCAGCACTGATACCTATATTGAGAAGGACACTGATATCAATGAGGAGATCGACAAGCTCAGGCATGCTGCTACGCGGGCGTTGCTTACCAGGCGTGACGTGCTGATCGTAGCCTCGGTCTCCTGTATTTATTCACTCGGCGAGCCGGAGGAATACCAGAGTTTCGTGGTCAACGTTACCAGAGGCCAGAAGATAGAGCGTAACAAGCTTATCCGGCGCTTTGTCGATATGCAGTATGAGAGGAACGACTACGATTTTTCAAGAGGCAAATTCCGTATCCGCGGTGATACGGTCGAGATACTGCCAGCCTACGAAGAAATAGCCATCCGCATTGAATTCTGGGGGGATGAAGTGGAGCGTATTGTGGAGGTTGACGCTCTGACCGGGGAGCTGCTGGCGGAAAAACAGTCTGTGGATATTTTTCCGGCCAAGCATTTCGTTACCTCCCGGGAAAAACTGGAGCTTGCCATCCAGGATATCCGCAAGGAGATGGAGGAGAGGGTGATAGAATTCAAACGACAGGGCAAGCTGCTGGAGGCCGCCCGCATCGAGCAACGCACCAACTATGATATCGAGATGCTTACTGAGCTGGGCTACTGCAACGGCGTGGAGAACTACTCCCGTCACCTGCAACGCAGGCCTGCGGGTAGCCCTCCCTGGACCCTGATCCATTATTTCCCCACAGACTTCCTGCTTTTTATAGATGAATCCCATATGACCATACCTCAGATCCGCGGCATGTACCACGGCGATATGAGCCGCAAGCAGACCCTGATCGACTATGGCTTCCGCCTGCCCTCGGCGCTGGACAATCGCCCACTAAGCTTCACCGAATATGAGAAGCTGATAAACCAGGCAATATTTGTCTCCGCCACGCCCGGCCCCTACGAGTATTCCATCGCCAAACAGGTGGTCGAACAGCTCGTCAGGCCCACAGGCCTGCTGGAACCTACCGTGGAAGTTAAACCTACAAAGGGACAGATCGATGACCTAATCCATGCGATCAAGGTCAGGGTTGACAAAGGGGAACGTTGCCTGGTGACAACACTGACCAAGAAAATGGCCGAAGAGCTGACCGATTATCTGAGCGAGATGAATATCAAAACGCATTACTTGCATTCCGAGGTGGAAACACTGGAGCGTGTTGAGATACTGCGCGATCTGAGACTGGGTGTATATGATGTGGTGGTGGGGGTCAACCTGCTGCGCGAGGGGCTTGACCTCCCTGAAGTCAGCCTTGTGGCCATACTGGACGCGGACAAGGAAGGTTATCTGAGGTCGAGGGACTCATTGATTCAAACCATGGGCAGGGCTGCCCGCCATGTGGACGGCCATGTCATCATGTATGCTGACAACCTGACCGACTCTATGAAAGCTGCTATTGAAGAAACCTACCGTCGCCGCAAAATACAGGAAAACTTCAACAGGGAACACGGCATTACGCCGCAAGGGATCAGGAAGGCCATACGTGATATTACGGAGAGGGTAAAGGTTGTGGCCGAGGAGCGGACCAGGTATGAAACGGCGCTGGTACCGGTGGAGGGAATAGCCCGGCTGATCAAGGATCTGGAATCTCAGATGAAGAAGGCGGCCAAGAACCTTGAGTTTGAGAAAGCTGCACTGCTGCGTGACCGCATCGTTGATCTGCGTAAAGATGAGGTACTTCTCTCTCCTTTCCCCAAGAAGAAGTAAGCCTGTTAAAATCATGTTTAAAATAAATATCACAATCCACTCAAAGTAAGAGGGAGGTAAAAATGGAACATAGCTGGAGGCCGGTAGTTGCCGGCATTTTAGATATTATATCCGGTGTGGGCACTCTGCTTGTCTGCTTCTGCTTAATGCTGGCGGGCTATTATTCCTATATGATAGGGGGCCCTAATTCTTCATGGCTGCCTGCGTTGCTCTATGCTATTGGTATCCTGCTTGTGATAGCAGCTATCCTTGCTATCACAGGGGGGATTTTTTGTCTACGACGAAAAAGGTGGAGTTTGGCCCTGGCAGGTGCTATTGCGGCTTTGTTCTGTTGCCTTATATTTGGCATCATATCTATCATTCTGACAGTGCTTGCACACAGCGAGTTTAAACAAGTGCTTATTGCGCAGGCTTCCCAAAATTCTTTATCATAACCATGTTATTTTTTAAAGCCTCCCAGCCTTTGTTCGGTATCCGTGATATTGAATTCACTTTTGTATTCCAGTTCCAGGCTCTCTTCCAGCGTCATGGTCTCGTTATTGTTGTACAACATTTTATAGGCCTCTATGGACTGCGGGCTGTTGGCCGTGATTTTTCTGGCCATAGTTTGCAGTGCCTCCTCCAGGTTGCCTGCGGGAACCGCCTGGTTGATCAGACCTATACGCTCAGCCTCTTTTCCTGAGATAGCCTCGGCGGTAAAGGAAAGCTCCTTGGCCTTAAGGAAACCGACGCGGCGCGGCAGGCGGGCGCTCATGCCCCAGGTAGGTCTCAACCCCCACTTGGCATGCGTATCTCCGATTTTGGCATCCTCGGAAGCTATAACAAGGTCGCAGGCCAGCATGATCTCCATTGCCCCCGTGAAACAGAAGCCGTTGACCAGGGCTATAACAACTTTGGGAACAGAACGAATGGCTGTAATAAGGTTGCGAGCAGGTATATCGAGTATGTCGCCGACCTTGCCTCTTTCCAGCTTGCGGCCTCCCAGCGATTTCAAATCAACACCCGAGCTAAAAGCCTTTCCTGCTCCTGTCAGTACGATAATCCTGACCTTGCTGTCCTTCCCGGCTTCCAGAACTGCATCCCGCAGTTCCTTGAGCATGCCGGGCGTGATAGCGTTCATGGCCTCCGGACGGTTGATCGTAATCCTGCCGATGCCTGCATCCACTGTGTAAATGATCGTTTCATATGCCATTTACGTACTCCTTACACTTGTAATACACTACCTGCCTGAGGTGAGAGAGGAATAAACCGCTCACTGCGATTTATAAGTAATATATCACAATACCGACACTTTGACACAGGGTCGAAAAACATATGATAATTATCTTAAAGGTTTTGTCCATCTCAGTCCAACGGTTATTGACTGTTCAGTATCATATTTCAGGGAGGTATGCAAATGATGGATCATGAAATACCGGACCTCAAATATCTATTTGAGCCGCGCTCTGTAGCTGTCGTGGGCGCTTCCAAGGACGAATTTAAATCTGGCGGGATGTTTATCAGGCGTTTGCTGGAGGACGAGTTTGCCGGGCAGATCTACCCGATCAACCGCAAGGAGACAGAGATAATGGGGCTGAAATGCTACAGCTCCGTTTCCGAGATTCCCGGGGAGGTGGACCTGGCCATACTAACTGTACCTGCACAGGCCATCCTGGAAAGCGCTGAAGACTGCGCACGGAAGAAGGTCAAATTCGCGGTTGTGCATGCCGTGGGCTTTAGCGAATTGGGCAATGAAGGGAGGGAGTTTGAGGGCAAGGTAGTCAGGGCTGCACAAGCGGGTGGTACGAGACTGATTGGTCCCAATTGCATGGGCATATATACGTCGCGTGGCAAGATAAATACCATTGTCCCGTATACCGCGTTGCCGATGGAACCTGGCAATGTCGGCGTTGTCGGGCAGAGTGGGTGGGTCAGCGAGATGTTTTTAAGGCATGGGGGTGAGCGTGGCCTGCGTTTCAGCGGGGTGATAAGCATCGGCAATCAGAGTGACCTGAGGGTGGAAGACCTGATCGGATATTGGGGTAGGGACCCGCGTACAACTGTAATAGCGGCCTATGTAGAGGGGCTTAAAGATGCCCACCGCTTTATTGAGATAGTGGGCAGGGTCTGCCCCCGTAAGCCTGTTATTATCTGGAAAGGTGGCAGCTCGGAGATGGGCGCAAAGTCAGCAACTTCACATACGGGTTCTCTGGCAGGGAGCTATCAGGTATTCCAGGCTATGTGCAGGCAGACTGGCATTATCCCGGCCTTCGGGATGGAGGATATCATTGACCTTGCAATCGCTTTTACCAGCCCGGTCTTGCCGCATGGCAATAATCTTGGCCTGTTGATCGAAGTAGGTGGGGGAGGAGTAGCGGCGGCAGATGCCTGCGCCCGCGAGGGTCTGGAGATCAGGCAGTTCTCGACCGGTGTGCAGGATAAGCTTGCTGAATATCTTAAAGGCAAGGTGCCGCCATCCAACAACCGCAGGAATCCGGTTGATCTTGTCTGGGCGCCGTTTGTCGGTGGCTCAAAGATATTCGTTGACTGCATGGAGATGATCATGCCTGAGATTGATGCCTGCCTTGTTATGACTTTTGCCCTGCTGCATGAAGACTGGTTCCGGCAGAGGATGACTGAATTACGCGATAAATATAAAAAGCCTGTAGTTGTGGTGCCGGCTAATGCACCTGACCAGGTTGAAGGGAGTGTTAAGGCGGTCAAAGAAGGTTTGCCCATATACATAATGCCTGAAAATGCTGTGCACTGCATCGGGGCCATGCTTAAGCGTGCCAGGTATCTGGAAAGGATATCAATCGCAGTATCCAGATAGGAAAGCAAGTGGTATGGTTAGGGAAGCCCTTGCTGGATAGATAAAAATATTGATCGAATTAACTGCCGGGGTTAATATAGCCTGAGCATTGCGTCGATCTCCCTGCCGCAGCCTCCCAGGGGAGCATATTTCTTGATCTTGATCGTTGCGTCACCGTCGAGGAAATACATGGCGGGCATTTTGGCAGGTGCGTACTGGTTGGTAACATCGCCGGCCGGATCCAGCACAACAGGCGTCCGTATACCGTAAAGCTTGATCCAGCGGTCAACATCGGCGGCTTTTTCCAGGCTGACGATCACGACGACTTCCATCTGTTGCCGGGGCCAGTTGTCGTATATCTGCTGAATGCAGCGCATTACTTCAGCGCAGGAGCTACAGCCAGCCGATGTGAAGACCAGGATGACCTTGCGGCCTTTATATGAACTGAGCGAAATGGTTGTGCCGGAGGTTGTGTTCAGTGTGAAATCGGGTGCCTTACAGCCGACAACAGCACAGGCTTCCCGCTCTGTGGAAAGCTCGTAAGTGCTCGAGTATATTTTATTTGATGAATTGTCACTGGCTACGATGCGGAAGCAGTAGGTGGTTTTTGCTTCCAGGCCGGTTACCAGTATCCTGTGCTTGGTTTGAGGTCTTCCTTCTGAGGAAGGATAGAAGTGTGAGAACTCGTTCTCACCTATCTCCACGCCACTGCTGACCGGTCCGTCGGTTCTCCATGCTATTTCGGCGCTGTTACTGGTTATATTATCGACCCTGATATCAGTTATGGTAATAGCAGTGCTGGGGATAACCGGGGCAGCTACCTGTTGAGCGCCAATGGGCGATCCCTTTTCCACGCGTGCCAAAAGCTCTTTGGCGGTGTTGATGGCGGTAGCAAATGTAGAGC